>JAEWAA010000246.1 GCA_023391955.1 Bacillota bacterium
TCACTTTACCAGACGAAGCGGTGTTTTTCTATTTTCGTCAAGACTACGATTCCATTCGCATTTAGTCTATACAGCACCAGCTGTTAACCCGATTTTGTCTCTGCGAAAGTTGAGTTAATAGCATAAACGTAAAAAGGAGTGTCGCTGTTGAAGCAAACTGTATATAACCGCTACAGAAGCGAAATTTACCGTATCGGTTGGAGATTGCAATACAGGACAAAGAAAATCAGGAAACGTGAGAACCGCTTTGATCACGAACTGGCTGCCCCAACGTTTACGGAATTTTCCGATACCAAAGTGGTAATCGAGCAATTATTAAGCACCCTCTCCCTTCTGGAGCAGGCTATCTTAAAAAAGATTTATTGGGAGGACCTAGCAGAAGGCGAGGTAGCCCGTCAGCTCAAAATGAGTCAGCAGTGGGTAAATAAATGGAAGAAAAAACTCATTCAACGCCTATCACGGACAATGAATTATTGAATTTAATAGATGCTGCCAGAAACAAAGACCCGGAAGCGACACTCCGGCTGATTGACATGTATATGCCGGATATTCTCCGGTTAAGCAAATACATCCCATTGCCTGTAGAGGATGTGACTTCAGAGATTATCGTAGAATTTCTAGAGCTTATTCATCACGAAAAGGATGGGCCCGACCAATAACGCAGAACCTTCTACCGGATAAACCGCGTCATCCACAGCATAAACTTGTTGCTCGGGTCATTAAATCCCTTTTGATTACGCTCCAATGTGGCTATCCGGCTCATTTCCTCCGTGGATAATTGGAAATCAAATACCTCCAGGTTCTGCTTCAATCTCGACGGGTTGATGGATTTGGGAATCACGGCGATACCGCGCTGGAGACTCCACCGCAGCATGATTTGGGCGGTTGTTTTGCTGTGTGCCTGCGCAATTTCAGTCAAGACCGGGTCGCTGAATAACTGCTTGTTCCCTTGTCCGAACGGCCCCCAGGCAACATGCTGGATCCCGTGTTTGGCCAAAAAGCCGTGTATATCCTCCTGCTGGTAATAGGGATTGGTTTGGAACTGATTCACAGCAGGGACAATGGAACCCTGTGTAAGCACAGCCTCCAAATGTTTACGTTCAAAATTGGCGACGCCGATGGCCCGAATCTTCCCTTCTTTGTAGAGCCCCTCCAAGGTAAACCAGCTTTCCAGGTAGTGAACGGCCGGCCAATGGATCAAATAAAGATCGACATAATCCGTTTGCAGCCTGCGGAGACTGCCTTCAAAGGCCTGCTTGGTCCGTTTGCCCAGATCGGAGCTCCACACCTTCGTGGTCAGGAAAACGTCGGCTCTTTTGATCCCCGACTTCTGAATGGCACGGCCAATCAATTCTTCATTGTGATAAAACGATGCCGTATCAATATGGCGGTACCCATTCTGTAGAGCCCAGATCAAGGCGGATTCGTGTTGGGGTTTGAATTTGTAGACACCCAGCCCCACCTTGGGCAGGGCAACACCATTGTTCAATACAAAATCGTCCATACTTGAATGCCTCCTTGTTTCCTGCCGATTTTATCTTTCTCCCATTATACCAAATCCTTACATCCCCTACTATTGAAAAAAGAGCAGATTATCTCTTAGGAAAAACAGGTTGCCAGGAGCACCTGCTGGACAAATTCGAGGAGCATCGCATCAACGAGATTTTCGACCCGAAGCGGGTCAATACCTGCAGGGACGTCTAGGACTCGCCAATGTCTATGTATGATGAATAAATCAAGGCTCGTATCGGCCCGTGAGGTTTTCCACCCAGGCGATACGAGCCTTTTATGATGCGTGTGTGTTACGGTGAGCTGTCCGTTCGATGCCATCTATGACCATATTGTACAGTTCCTGCGGCAGATCATGCCCCATTCCCTCAAGCAGCATAAACTCCGCGTCGGGTATAGAGGAAGCCGTGTCCTCACCGCAGGCGGGGACAAACAATGGGTCGTCCGATCCATGAATAATAAGTGCAGGCATGGATAGAGCGGCCAGGCGTGGACGGCGGTCCCCGGAGACAGCAATAGCCGCGATTTGCCGCCCTACACTTCCCGGATCATAAGCCCGCTTTACTTCCTCCAGAATAAGCTCCCCATAGGCCTTCTCATCGAACGGATAGCCTGTCCCGGCAATCCGTTTCGCAAAGGCAAGACTGTGCGCAAGGAAGCCTGCTGCATCCTCAAACGGGTTAGGCGCCGGTTTGGTCATCATCGCCATGACCTCCGGAGAAGCTTGCGGAAGATCGGGGTTGCCGGAGCCGGACATAATCGAGGTGAGGGATAAAACCCGTTCGGGGTAAACACTGGCCGCAAGCTGAGCAATCATTCCGCCCATGGACCGTCCAACAAGATGAGCCCGCTTGACGGACAGGGCATCGAGAAGCCCGATAATGTCAGCCGCCATCTCATCGAGTGTATACGGAAGGTCCGGTTGCTGTCCGGACATGAGCTTAGCCGCCAAGGCTTCAAAATCCAGTGCCGGATAATCGCTGTAGTGTGTTGAACATCCAACGTCGCGATTATCGAAGCGAATCACACGAAAACCTCGTGCCGCCAACCTCCGGCAAAAATCAGCTGTCCAGCGGAGCATCTGTGTTCCCAGACCGGCAACTAAAATCACAGCCTCGTCCGTTTTGTTGCCGAAGCTGTCAAACGCCAGCTCCACATCATTGACTTTTACTATACCCATCCTCATTCTCCTGCCTTCATCCTGGATTCCGCTTAGGAAACGCATCAAGAGCCAACTTCTTAATATGGTTTCTGATATCGGGTGCCCATCCTTCCATACTCGCATAAAAACGGTCCGGATTGCCGGCATAAAGCTCCCGCAGCGCTTCTTCGTAATGCGGAAAATTTCCTGCCACGGCCGTCATGAAATAATAGGCTGCCTCTTGTGACGCCCGTACCTTGCTTTGTTCCTCTCCGGCGCGGCGGGCTTCATCAATGAGCTTGCGCAAGGTTACGGAAGCTCCACCGGGTTGACCCTTAAGCCACTCCCAATGGCGCGGCAATAATGTAACCTCACCGGACACAACACCCAGCTTCGGACGTCCGGCCCGCCGGGGAGATTCATCCGCGGCTAGATCATCAGCCTTGCTGCGAAACTCAACATCAATTTGCTTTCCCGTGGAATCGTCAAAAATAAGCAGCTGCAAAAGCTCTTTCTCTTCCAGCGTTTCCTTCACATTCGAAATAACGGATGGCAAAGAACCCGATGCAACCATTCTTGTACCCAAAAATGCCGTACAGGTAATATCCGGATGACCATTCATCATGCTGCATTCCTCCCTTGGTCTTTCGAACATTATACCCGGGTAAAAATAGATAAGTCAATATTACCCGGATAAAATTATTAAATTCATTTTGAAATACATACAAAGAGACGGTTGTTTCTGCATGATGCAGGAACAACCGCCTTTTCAAATGGAATATTTCCTCGAATGGATTCGTTTATTATGTCTTTCAATCCGTGCACTCCATACGGAGTGCGACAGCAAAAATCACCCGAATTAATACAATAAAAACAGTATAGCAAGTAAAAAGTAAATTCGGATATCGAACTTACCTGCCAATCGGTAGTTCCCCGCGGTAATAAGATGAGTATATTACTTTAAAGAAACCTCAAATTGCCACCACCTCAGATCAACGTTTATCTCCCCTCTTCATCATCCGGGATACCGCTGTAAGCAATGTTCTTCTTAACATCAGTGCTGTGGTCGTCCATCCGTATCCGCGGCTCACGTGTTTGAATAAATTGCTTCAACTGTTCAATGCGTCCACGCAAGGACTGACAAATGGCATAACTCCGGGCTTCATCCACAAAGAGCGAACCATCAAAAAGCTCCCGCACCTGATCTTCTATCCCATCGAGAAGTGTCAAATCCAGCCAATCAAAAGAAGTGACCAGCTTGAGCTGCTCCTTGTGATCAATCTTAAAGGGCTTACAGATCAACTTACTGTCTGCATGAATCAGACCGATAGGTTTGGAAAACCAAAGAGATGAACCACTATCATAAATCGGTGCCGGGCCAATCCATTCCAACGTCTCCGCATTCCGAATCACGCCAAAATTGTTCTGGTGCCGATCTTCATTGGCAATCAGATAATCCACAACGATCATCCGGTCGAGCGCTTCCACAATGCCCCGAATGCCTAGCGCTTCACAACAGTTAACGTAATGCTGATACACGGAAATATGATTTGGTTTTTGTTGGGTATGCATCACATACCAGGCCGTAATGAGTTCAGTCTGGGGTGTAATAAAATTTTCGCACACACTGAATGGGTAATCTTCCTGCTCTATTAACATGTAAGGAACATGGGGAATGCCCAACCGTTCCATGATTTTACTCGCAATTACTTCATTATACGGTTCTTGTTGAGTAGAACCGCTTCCGCCTTTAACCAAACAGCGCTTGCCATCAATAATCGTCCACTTCTTTTTCAGCCAACCATCAGAGGTATTATCCGGTGAGAGCAGGCTTATCGCATCGGATGCACCTTTACCCAGTAATACATTCCCCACATCCTCCGAATAAGGGTTATGGAAGAAGTTAATGGTAGTCCATTCCAAATGTGAAGCCTCCGGAGAAATCCAATAGTGATCAGACAAGCTAAGCCCGTAACTTTTATCCAGCAACTGTTGTGTGGCAGACAGGTTCAATTCAAGCAGGGCTTCTTGAATTCCGTCGCGGCTGGCCGGAATGGCGCGTCCCCTCCACCATTCGTTGAGTGCTGCACGGTCGATCTTGCCCCTTTTGACAGGAATCCCAATAGGGATGTGCTGCTTGGAAAAGATTTGCCCAATCGCTGAAATGGAGGCTGTCGCTTCATCCAGCTCAACCTCAGCAACGGGTATATTTTTGTGCATGAGCGTATAGGATTTCTTGCCGGATTCCGCCACAATTGTTCCCTCCAATTCTCTGATTATTCTTATTATAGCAAGTTGTCAGAGCCATACCCATCTTTAAAACCCACAACTTTGTTCAACATTTCAATGGACGTATTAATTTCATACACGCACTCCATACGGAGTGCGACAGCTACCATTTCCCTAATTGATAACATAGTGGGAACAATTTGCAAGATTACGTCAATTCTTCTTCCAAATAAAGTATAGCATACGTATTGACATGACCAGAAGGGAAATATTTCCGTTTGATTTCGACAAAGTTTGAGGTGCGAATGCCCTGGGGTTTTTATGAAAGCTTGACATTCGCACCTGTGCTGGAGGGTAATTTCATAACATTCACCGAACGAGGCACATTTCTCCAAAAACTTTCATCTCACGCCCTCGTAGGCGCACCCACCTGGTGGACTGCTATAACGTCTGTTTTTAACTAACCAATATGTGTTTATACCTGCTTGCGGAAGGTAATCCGCCCCATCTGATGAATGCGAGAGGATAATCGGGAGTTGGCCACTGTGAGGTTACAGCTAACGGAACTGTGGAGCTCTTAGCGGTGAAATTTCGGGAGTTGTCGCGGCTAACGGAACTGAGAAGCTCTTACAAGGTGGAATAGTCGCATCTATCTGCGAATTAGCCGTCTAAGGTCGTCTGAGTTCCGTTACATTTGCAAACGCTGCATTTTGCGCCTCTAAGAGTCGCTCAGTTCCGTTAGCACATCCGGACGAGCAGGGAACCTGAATCAACCAATTATGATTTACATAATTTGTAAATATCTATCCCCATTTAACTGGAGGGACTCCGAATGCACCTTGCATCCGCTCCAGCCATCCCGCACTCTCCGCTATCTCACCGACCATCCCGCACTCCCGCACTCCCGCACTCCCCCTCCCCCTCACCGCCCGTTCCGGCTGCGGAACTCATCGAACTGGCGCTGGATTTCCGCCTTTACATGCTCCATTCCGGCGTTTTTGAGCTTGGCCTGGAAGCGGGACATGGTGGAGTCCCAGTCCACCTTTTCGTCGTAGAGCAGCGCCAGATACTCCGACACGATCACGTTCACCTGGGCCATCTCCGACTTGATGGGGGTCAGGTCGGGCATAAAGCCCAAGGTGGGCGAAGCCACCGCGTCCTGGTTCCAGCTGCGCAGCTCCTTCTTGTAGGGCTCCGACAGGTACTTGCTGAACCGGAAATAGCGGATGTCGTTCCAGGCCCAATGAATGGACATATAGCGTTTGGTCGGATGCACCTCATCATAGGAGATGGCGTCCCCCACCAGCTTGTAATTCACATTTTTCACCCCATAGGTGAACAAATCATAATTTTCCTGGCTTTTCCGCACCCAGTTGATCAGCGCCACCGCTTCATTCACATGACGGCTGGTAGAGAAAACGGACAGCATATTGTCCGCCGCCGTAAACATATATTTGGGCCGTTCGGGATGGAGATACACATTCTCCAGCTCGGCCAGAGGCAGCTTCTCCTTGAAGGAATCGATCCGCTCCGCCTGCTTCAGAACCACACTCCAGGTGGCGGCGATTTTCCCTTCATATAAAGCCTTCTCCGGATCAGGAATCTCCGGCGTTCCCTCTGGGCCATAAGGAATGTAGCCCTTGCGCTGCCACTCGTGGAGCTTCTCCATAATTTTCCGGAAAAACACCGACTCGTACGTGTTCTTGACCTCCAACCGGGGGTCCGCCGGGTCAATATATACCGGGGCATTCAGGTAATTCCCCGCCAGAAACGCCACATCCCCATACTCCCGCAGCAGAAACCGTCCTGTATCATAAAAATACGGAATCATCTCCGGCTCATTCTCCGCAATCGCCTCCAGATACCGGTCCATATCCGCTACGGATTTGATTTCCGGCAGCCCGTATTTCTTCCGCAGATCCCCCCGGATCTGGACGAAGCTCTCATGCTCGGCAATGGGCATCACCCGGGGAATGGCATAGATATGCCCGTTGATGGTCACCCCCTGCAGGGCGTAATCCGGGGTATGGGCCAGAATATCCGGTCCGTACGCCTGAAGCGCGCTGTCCAGCGGGGCCAGCACCTTCTTCGAAACCATATCCGACAGATTGGAATAAGCAGTGAGGGCCAGATCGTAATCCTCCCCGCTGGCGGCATTCACCCATACCCGGTTCCAATATTGGTCAAAAGGGACAAAGGTAAACTCCAGCTTGAACGGCAGGCCATCCTGAGCCAGCTTCTCCTCCACCGCCTTAGTCACCTGGGCCTGATCCTTGGGTTCGTCCAACGGGAACAGGAGCTTCAGCGTAACCGGCTCCTGCCCCGGCGCCGCCTGCTCATTGCCGGAGATATCAGGCTCACGAGGAGCATCCGGCCGGGCAATATACCTCACAGCTGCGGCGGCTCCGGCCGCCAACACCAGCGCCAACGCCACCCATACGGCCTTCCTCATCTCTCCTTACCTCCTGTCTGCGATAAAAACCCTCTATGCTGTTTGCTTGTCGTCTTCATTATATCCAAAATCAGGCCCTTGACGAAAGCCAGCCGCCTCCTGAAAGCGCAGCCTGATCCCCTACGGGCCAGCACCTTCACGAAAAAACAGCGGCCCTCCTGAAAGAAGCGGCCGCTGTGTGTAACATGCTATTTTTTGCCGGCCGCCACATAGCGGTCGTATTGGGCTTGTTTGCCCTTGATAACATCTTCGATGCCCATACCCTTCAGCGCCTTGATGTAGCTGTCGAACTTGTCGAGGCTTTCGCTGCCGGTAATAAACTTGATATGCATTTCATTCACATAGGTAGTGATGTCGGGCATAATCGTGCTTTCGGTGCTGGCCTCAGACGACAAGGCGTATACGAAGGGGAACGGAGCCTTGATGTATTTCTCCATTTCCTTGTCGATCTTGGCATGCCATGGTGCCACCAAAGTATCCACCGCTTCAACCGATTGCTCCATAGGCAGGTTTACCGGGTTGATGCCGGATTTTTGGATATAATCATTGTCCTTGCCCTTCTCCGTGTACTCCTTCTTGCCGTTGACTACATCATAAGTGTCGCCCTTGATGCCCCAGGCGTAAAGCTCCTTGGCTTCCTCGCTGCTGGCATAATCCAGGAAGCGGAAGGCCAGCTCGGGGTCCTTGGCATTTTTGGAGATGCCGAAGATGCCGGTAACCGGGTTGCGGCCTACATAGAACTGGTCGCCGTGAGGACCTTTAAGAGGTGCAATGCCCTTGATCAGCGGCACATTGGGATCGTAATCCTTAAACAGCTTGCTATACACCATGGAGGAATGATAGCTGAAGTTGTAGGTGATGCCGGTCAGATTCTGCGAAATTTTGGAGGTCACCTGGTCGGCGGTGGTGCTGGCGAAGTCCGCCTCCAGCAGCCCTTCCTTATACAAGCCGTTCAGGTAAGCCAGGTATTCCTTATAGGTAGGCTCATAGTAGGAATAATGCACCTTGCCGTTTTTGTCGGCGTAGTAGTTGTTGGCCAGGTCCAGACCGAAGGAGGGGCCGAAGGCTTGTGTCACCATTTTGGCTTCCATGGACATGGGGATTTCATCCTGCTTGCCGTTGCCGTTGGGGTCGCTTGCTTTGAACTTGCGCAGCACCTCGGTAAATTCGTCCAGGGTGGTAGGCTCCTTCAATTGCAGCTTCTCCAGCCAGCGGGTGTTGATCATAAAGAGAGGCTGATAGTTTTTGGTAACAGCCAGCTGGGGCACATAATAGATTTTGCCGTCCGGCGTGGTCAGACTGGCCTTCAGCTCGGGATATTTTTCGAACATCTTCTTCCGGTTCACACCGTATTTATCCAGATATTCATTCAAGGGTTTGAACAGGCCGCCCTGAATGTTCTTCATGTTCTGGTCCGGATCCAGGGTGTAGATAATGTCCGGCAGGTCCTTCCCAGCAGCCAAACGGGGCTGATGGCATCATTGTAGGTGCCCGGAGAAAGCAGCTCCCATTTCACGTTGACACCCGAGCGCTTTACCAGCTCCTGGACAATGGAGGCCTTGTTCAAATCCACATTGTTGCTCCACGCGTTGGTGGCCAGAATGCTCAGACTGCCGCCGTTATTGGTAACCGGAGCGGCACCGGTATACTGAAAGGCTGGCGCTGCGCTGGCACCAGTACCGGCGCTTGCCGCAGGGC
>JAEWAA010000281.1 GCA_023391955.1 Bacillota bacterium
CTTTTCTACCTTCCACAACGTACCCAGCCTTCTTCGGAAAATAAGCCCCCGCTCACCCGACATTCGCGTAACCGCCAGTTCATAATGGAAGCGCTCATTCATATACACCGTGATCCCGGCCTCTTCACCGTCGCGCTGGGGGATGAACGACAATTGTGCGGCTATACGACAAACAAAGTGCTGCTGCCTTCTGCCCACAAAAGCAACCGAGCCTGTTTCATTTAGTGCAGCCGGAGTACCAAACAGCGTTAAGCAGCTGCTCCGGGAGAGTGACCAATTGGCCGGGTCCGGTGAACGGAGGAAATTCCATCGTGGAGCAAGGACGGCTTCATCAAAATCATCCCGGATATGAACCTGGGAAACCGGAGCATAATCTCTTCCCTTATCCGGCACTGATTCGGATAACGTCCCCTTGTCCCCGATGATTGGCCAGCCATCCTCCGTCCAGGTAACCGGCGCCAGGAAGGTCTCCCTACCGAGATGATGCTGCATGGGATACCCGACAGGTCGGATACCCAGGAATACAGCCCACCACCTGCCATCCGGCGCCTGAACCAGATCGGCATGACCCGTGGCATGCACCGGCTTCTGGAGGCTTCTGTGGGAGAGGATCGGGTTATACGGACAGCTTTCAAAGGGACCGTCCGGCTTCCTTCCTCTTGCCACCGTCACCAGCTGGCCGTATTCCGTGCCCCCTTCCGCGATCAGCAGATAATACCATTCCCCAATCCGGTACAGATGCGGTCCCTCCGGATATTGGCCTCCGGTTCCCCGCCAAATAAGGGAAAGCTCCGACAGCCGTTTTCCCGTGCTAAGATCGATCCGGCTTTGATAAGCACCTTGGCCGCCGGTGTCATAGGAGGTGGTATAATAAGCCGTCCCGTCCGTATCCACGAAGATATCCGGATCGATGCCGGGCTGATCCACGAAGACGGGGTCAGACCACTCTCCCCTCGGATCACCGGTGTATACATAGAAGTTGCCGCCTTTTGATACATTGGTGGTGGTCATGTAGAACAGGCCATTAAAATACCGGATAGTGGGAGCATAAATCCCGCCGGAGCTCCAGGCATCGCACAGATCCGCTTGCTCCGGCCGTGTCAATACATGACCGATCTGCTCCCAATGTACAAGATCCTTGCTGTGAAACAACGGAACACCGGGAAAATATTCGAAGGAGCTGGTAACCAGATAATAATCGTCCCCCACTCTGCAAATGCTGGGGTCCGGATGAAAACCGCTGATTACAGGCTTATACCGATTCATAACGTCCCTTCTCCCTCCATTCTCCCGATTCCGACTCAACCGGCTCATAAGAATCCAGCCTCAAAATCCACACATCCCTTCCCGCAAGCTTCATTTCTCCGCCCTGAACAGGATTATCGGTCAAAAGCTCAGTACCCAACCGCCCGCCCAAATTGACCGTAACGGCATCCTCATTGTGATTCAGGAGAAACATATACTCTTGGCCGTCCTTGCTGCGCACTGTCGTTTCTACCCCCTCGGGTAAATCGGGAAGAAGAGGAGCAATACCAAGGGAGCCGCACAGCCGGGGCAGCCAATCCTGCAGGAAGGCCGCTTCCAGACTGGTCGCCAAGTACCAGGCTTCACCTTCACCGAACTTGTTGACGGTAAGCGCCGGCATTCCTCGATAGAAATCGTCGCCATACACGGCCTTCACAACAGCACCTTCGGAATGGATCAAGTCACAGAGCAGGCCACACCCGTATTCCGGCTTCATACCGGGAGAGGGCTCCTTCCATACGATCCGGTTCCGCTGACTGGGCAATAAAGCATCGATTTCCTCCGCCCATATACCAAGCAGCTTCCGGAGCTCTCCGGGATATCCCCCCGTTCTGACCAGGTCATTCTCATCGACAATGCCGCTGAAGAAGGTGGTAATGAACGTGCCGCCGGCTTCAACATATTGTTCAAGCCTATCTGCCATCCCCTGCTTCACCATGTAGAACACCGGGGCAATAAGCAGATCATAGCCGCTTAGCTCAGCGTCCGCACCGATCATGTCCACCTCAATTCCCGAACGGAACAGCGCATCATAAAACTTATGAATTTCATCCAAATAGTTCAGGGCGATGGTCGGTCCACTGGACATTTCGATAGCCCACCAGTTCTCCCAGTCGAACAAAATGGCAGCTTTCGCCCGGACCCGTGTATCCAGCAGTTGATCCGCCAGCTTCCCAAGCTCCGCACCCAACCGGGAGCATTCACGGAATACGCGGGTATGCTCGTGGCCGGCATGCTCGATAACGGCTCCGTGATATTTCTCGCAGGCTCCTACCGACCGGCGGAGCTGGAAGAACAGCACCGTATCGGCACCGCGCGCAACCGCTTGGTAGCTCCACAGCCTCATCACGCCGGGGCGCTTAAGCGAATTATAGGGCTGCCAATTCTGCTGGCTGGGGGTCTGCTCCATCAGCATGAAGGGTTGGCCGTCCTTCAGGCCACGCATCAGATCGTGAACCATAGCCGTGAAGCTGTACGGTGTATCCAGCCGGGGATAGTTATCCCAGGAAACAACATCCATGTGTTTGGCCCATTTGTGATAATCAAGCTTTTTGAAGGCTCCCATCAGATTTGTGGTGACGGGAATATCCGGCGTGTGTTTCCTCACCGCTTCCGATTCCAGCTTGAAGCAATCCAGCAGGCTGTCAGAGTAAAAACGCATATAATCCAATGATATGCCCTGGAAGTTTGTTGCAGTCCGTCCGTTGGCACCCTGCCATTCCTCGCTAAGTTCGTTGGGAAGGACAATCTCCTCCCAATCGTAGAAGGTATGCCCCCAGAATGACGTGTTCCAGGCGCGGTTCAGCTCATTCAATGTGCCATAGCGTGCTTGTGCCCATACACGGAATGCCCTTTCACAGTTGTCACAGTAACAGTTTCCGGCTCCCCCATATTCGTTGTTGATATGCCACATGAGAAGAGCCGGATGATCCTTATACCGTTCGGCAAGCTTTTCGGCCATACGCGCCGCATAGGTACGGTAAGTGGGGCTGTTGGGGCAGGAGTTATGTCTTCCGCCGAACTTGCGCTTGTTCCCGTGGAAATTGACCTGCAGCACATCGGGATACTTCCGCGCCATCCAGGCGGGATGCACAGCCGTGCTTGTGGCCAGACAGACGCCGATTCCGTCTGCATGGAGCTTATCCATCATTTCGTCCAGCCATTGAAAATTATAGGTTTCCTCGTTTGGCTGGTTTTTCGCCCAAGTGAATACATTCAGTGTGACCACATCGATGCCGGCCAGCTTGAACAAACGCAGATCCTCATCCCAGACGCTCTGCTCCCACTGATCCGGATTATAGTCGCCTCCGTACCAGATTTTAGGCTTACGTATACTCAGCATCCTGTTCCACCTCCACGATTCGTAATTTTTCGATGGTAAACGAGCGGTTAGAGAACAAAAACCCTGGCCCAATGAACCCAGGACCAAGGCTTCGTTCATCCTCCGCAAACCCACCGCGGCAGCTGCGCTTATAGGCGCGATTTACTTAAATGCCGCACGCTGCGATTCATAAATTTTGTAGAAGTCATCCCAAACCAGGATATTATTCTTCTCCTTGCCCCACCAATCCAGGTACCACGCTTCGATATCCTTGCCCCCTTGTTTTTCCCACAAGGCTTTAGCTTCCGCATACGCCTGGTCCACCGTATATGACTTGCCTCCAATAATGGCCTTGATGAACAAGTCATCAATCGGCTTCGTCAGGTTGGCCATTTTGGTCTGCAGATCCTTGGGCAGCTCCGGCATATGCTCAGAGTGGGTGATCCCCTCGCCCACCGGAATTTTCTCCATATATACATTCCGCGCTTCCTTAAACAAGCGCAGGGCTTCCTTTTGTTCAGGAATGCTTTCACTCAGGAAGGTTTCGGTATAGCCGTATTTGCCGCTTTCCAAACGGCTGTAGATCATATTA
This sequence comes from Bacillota bacterium, assembly GCA_023391955.1. GTDB lineage: Bacteria > Bacillota > Bacilli > Paenibacillales > NBRC-103111 > Paenibacillus_AR. Next base: position 3,939 of record JAEWAA010000281.1, read on the forward strand.
AAATCGCTGTTCCAGCTGACTTCATTCTTGTACTTGTCATTATCCAGAATGGTCGGGCGTCCGTCGGCATCCAGCTTGTAATGTGTGCCTTCAATGCCATAGCGGAACACATTGCCCGTTTCGGGTTTGGCCAGGAAATCAATCTGGCGAATAATCGCTTCCGGATCCTTGGCTCTGGCATTCACAACCGCAGTCATTTGAACCGGGTTATTCCACACCACGGTGAACCGTCCGACCGGGGACTTGGGCAGGGGTAAAATGGAGAGTTTGCCATTGGGCACATTCTTCATAAAGGTAGCCAATTCCTTGGCAGCAAAGGCGGCGTAATCGTTGGTCATCCAACTCATGATCCCTACCTTGCCGTTCAGGAAGTCCTGGGCAGCCTTGGAGCCGTCCTTATCCGTCAGGAAGTCCTTGTCCATCACACCGGCCTCGAACAGGTCCCGCTTGAACTGGGCTTGCAGCTTCATATTCTCCAGTCCGAACTGCAGCTCCTTCTTCTCGTTAACATTCACCCAGTTGGCGTTAAACATGTACCGGATCGGGCCGCCCATACCGCCGGATTGAATGCCTGCAATGCCGTAGGTATCGTTTTTGCCGTTGCCGTCCGGATCTTTCTCTGTAAAGGCTTTCGCCACCGCCACCATTTCCTCCGTGGTTTTGGGCATCTGAAGACCCAGCTTATCCAGCCAATCCTGCCGGATAAACACGCTGGACAGGGGATACACCTCGTTGATCCGGCCTACCTCATACAGCTTGCCGTCGCTTTTGATACCCGCTTTCTTCAACTGCGGATACTTCTGCATCAACGCCTTATACACGGTGCTGTTCTTTTCGATCAGATCATCCAGAGGCATAAGCTGCTTCTGGGCGAACAGGGAGTTTCGGATACCGGTGCCGAATTCAAATATAAGATCGGGTGCACTTCCCGAAGCAAACAGCACATTCAGCTTCTGCGCAGATTCCCAGCGGGGAACAGCTGTATATTTCACATCGTTAGGCCCTTTTTCGTTCATCCACTTGGACCACATATTATCCTCAATGGTTCCCATCCCGTTGGGCACATTCCCCCGCTCATAGATGGTTGCGGTGATTTTGCCCCGTTTCACAGCCGCCCCGGCGGAGGCTTTCGGCGTATCGCCGGCAGGTTTGCTCGTTTCGGAGGAAGCCTGATTGTTGGTACCCGAACAGCCTGCAAGCATCGAAGCACTTATAACTCCCGCTAAACCAATATAAGCCCAGCCTTTCTTTTGCATACCATCGCCCCTTATCATCTTATTGGACCTGGACATCTGCAAGCCTCTATGCTGTAATCAACCCTTGATCGAGCCCAGCATCACCCCTTTAACAAAATATTGCTGCAGGAATGGATACACGAGCAGGATGGGCACAACCATAATGATAACCGCAGCCGACCGGATTCCGTCCGGCGTCAGGTTGGAAATCATATCCGGGTCGGAGAAATCCTGCACCATGGAGGTGGATTTGATCATGTTCTGTACAAGCACAGTCAAATTATATTTGGCCGTATCGTTAATATAAATCATCACGCTCATAAACGCGTTCCAAAAGCCGACCCCACAGAACAGTGCAATGGTGGCCAACACGGGTTTGGACAAGGGCAGCATAATGTTAAAGAGAATACGGGTTTCGCTGCAGCCGTCAATCCGCGCCGCTTCCTCCAGCTCATAAGGAATATTGGCAAAATAGGTGCGCATGATCAGCACATTGTATGCGCTCACAAGACCCGGCAGCCAAAGGGCGCTGTATGAATCGATAAGCCCCAGCTTGGAGACCACCAGGTACGTCGGAATAAGACCGCCGTTGAAGAGCATCGTGAAAACCATGGCCAGCGTAAAGAAGTTCCTTGCATAGAACTGCCGGCGTGACAACGGATACGCAGCCATAATGGTAGCCGATACACTGAGGAGCGTTCCGATTACCGTAATTTCAACACTGTTCCAGAAGGCACTTACAATGGGCGTTCCTTTAAACAGGCTTTCAAAGGAATACAGCGTCCAGCCCACGGGAATAAGTGACACCCTCCCGGACATAATGGCATCGGCATCACTGAGCGACAACGCGATGACATTCATTAACGGTATGATACAGCTAAGGGCAAGCAAGGTAAGTATGACATAGTTGACGGCATAAAAAATTTTCTCTCCGGTTGTATCGCGCATGTTCTTCCTCCAATCCCGGCTGTCCGGAATATTACCATAATCCCTCGTTGAACCGGCGTGCGATATAGTTTGCACTTACAACCAGCACCAATGCAACCAGAGATTCAAACAGCCCCATGGCTGTCGTCAGACTGAATTGAGCCCCCTGCAGACCGATCCGGAAAATATAGGTGCTGATCACATCGGCAATCTCGTTGACGTTTGCATTTTGCAGCATATACACCTGATCAAAACCGACCTCCATCACTCTTCCCATGGACAGAATAAGCAGAAGAATAATCGTGGAACGGATACCGGGCAGGGTAATATGCCAGATTTGGCGGGCCTTCGTGGCTCCGTCCATATTGGCTGCCTCGTATAAGCTGGGATCAATGGTGGTCAGTGCGGCCAGGAAGATAATCGCATTGAAGCCCATGTCCTTCCATATTCCCGAACCGACGAATACGGCGACCCATGAGAAATTATGGTACATGAAGGCGTACGGCTCTCCAAAAAACATTTTGACGGCGTTGTTAATCATGCCATTCTCCAGGGAAAACAAGGTCATGATCATCATCGATATAATCACCCAGGACAGGAAGTGGGGCATATAAACAATGGTTTGCACCGTCCGTTTGAAGGGCATGCTGCGGACCTCGTTGAGCAGAATCGCCAAAATAATAGGTACCGGAAATCCGAACACGATGCTGAGAATGCTTAATACGAATGTGTTGCGGATAATTTCCAATGTTCGGGGGTCCTGCAGCAGGGTTTCGAAAAAATGGAGGCCCACCCACGGACTGTGAAGAATGCCGTCAAAAAAATTGTAATCCTTAAAGGCAATGATCAGCCCCCCCATAGGGGCATATTTAAAAATAAGAAAGTACAGAACAATGGGCGTAAACATAATGATCAAGGGAATATTGGACTTGAAACGCCTCAGTCTCTGGTTATGCAGCCTGCGTTTTGCTTCCTGCACCGTTTGGGACACTTCCTGCAGTGGTATGCTGTCCATAGGAGCTCCTTTCGTGAGGGATAGGTTGGAGTGCTTATGTTTAATTATATGGAAAGCCCCGCCACCGGGCATTTGATATCCACAGACAGTTTTTAAATATCCTACACACTTCTGCTTCCTCCATAAAAAAAGACCGTCTTCGCCATGACGCGTTCCGGTCCATTTTTGCTTATTGGGATTTCCTGTATTCGCTTGGCGATATCCCTGTGAACTGCTTAAATACCGTGGTGAAGTAGCTGGCATTATCAAACCCGGTCTCTTCGGCAATTTCCGTCATCCTCATTTTGGTGCAGGCCAAAAGTGCCTTGGACTTCTCCACCCGCAGCCTGCTGACATAATTGCTGAAGGCGATTCCCGTCTCCCGTTTGAACAGGTTGCTCAAATAATTGGGTGTCACATGGACATGGGCGGAGACGGCCTGCAGGGAACAGTGCTCCCGGTAATGGGTTTCGATATATTGCTTTGCCCGAATGACCACATTATCCCGCTTCTCCTGAAGCCAGCCTTCGAACAGCCGGAGGAAGGTCTCCGCCTTATGCCCGGCCCACTCGGTAATCTGCGTATTTTCGGTGAATAAAAGAAGGTCCCCCGGGTGCAAGTCATCATAATCATCTGCCTTCAAATGCTTAAAATCAATGGCCAGCAAGTCGGATAATGCCGTTACCATGGCATAGATTTCGATCTTGCAGGTTTGCAGGGGAAGGGCGGCGGCACGGTGAATAAACCCGGTAAGCTTCCTTCTGGCTTCCTCCACATCCCCAATGATAAGCTCGGACAAGATGCTCTCCCGCAGGGATAAGGACCGGACTGCATCGTTATCTCCGGGCAGATTCTGAGTTTGAGCCGTACCCCGCAGCCCGGCGTAGCCAACTGCAAGCTGCTCCAGCTCATCCATTGCCCCGCCGAAGCTCCAGCCTGTCTTCAGGTGAAGCAGCGCATTCACATTTTCAGCCACTGAGGCGCAGTAGGGTTCAACCACTCCGGGAGCAAGCAGAAATATAAATTCTCCGCTGCTTACAGACAGGAATACACTGTTACGGGCTTGATTCTGCGCCTGCAGCAGCTCTCCGGCAATGTTCGAGATGGCGTAATGGAGCAGCTTAACATCCTTTTCAAGGTAATTCCGTCCCTCCGGAAAAAAGCTTTCCACCTGTAATAACCACAGCTCATATCCCCGCAATAAACCACTCATTTCATCCCAATCCTGCTTATCGCAAGGCAGCCGGAACAAGGCGGCGCGCAGCGTATTGAGTTGTTTTTCCCGCAGCCGCAGCTTCTTCTCCAGCTGTTTTTGGCGGAAGCGCTCATATGCAGTGCGCAGAATGCGGCAGGTGTCCGGAATTGACATGGGCTTCAGCAGAAACTCCATCACTCCGTAACGGAGCGCCAGCTGCGCATATTCAAAGTCCCGGTAACCGGTCAGGATGATAACCATAACATCGCTTCCTGCTTTGGCAAGCCGTTCGGTTAACATCAATCCGTCCACAACCGGCATCCGGATATCGGTAATGATAAGGTCGGGGCTGACGGTTTCGATCAAAGCAAGGGCTTCCTCCCCGTCCAACGCTTCCCCGACTACCTCCCAGCCTAATTGTTCGTTGCCGATTAATTTCATCAGCCCTTCCCGGCACCAGGACTCGTCATCGACGATAAGCAATTTTCCGATCATGGCTTTCCACCCTCCCATTCCGTCTTGTCCGGCAGCCGCAGCCTTACCTTCGTTCCCATACCAGGTGTAGAGAGAATCTGAATTCCGTATGGTTTACCGTGCATAAGCTCAATCCGCCGGACAACACTGCTCAGGCCGATGCCTTCACGTTTGCTTGTTGGATGGTCTATTGGAGGCTCAGGCAGCAGGATGCGGCGGATGGTTTCTTCCGTCATGCCGCAGCCATTATCTTCAATGTCCAGCACGAGGAAGGATACACTCTGGTCCGAAGCTGTTACCCTGTACCCTTTTATGGAGAGGTGATGTCCGGTTTTTTTATCCCGGAAGGCATGTACGAATACGTTCTCGACGATGGGCTGTATAAGCAGCCGGATGATCCTGCAGTCGTACAGCTCCTCCGGGACATCAATTTCCGCCGTCAGCACCTCCTTGTGCCTGGCCTTCTGTATGCTCAGGTAATGATCGATCTGCTTCAGCTCATCCCGCAGTGTTGTTAACCGTCCCGCAGGCTCCAATGTATACTGCAGCATCTCGGATAAGGAATTCACCAGCTGCGCTGCTTCCTCATCACCAAGAGAATAGAATCTCCAGAAGAACATACCCAAGGCATTGTATAGAAAATGCGGATTCAGCTGAGCCTGGATCGCTTTTAATTCCGCTTCCTTCTCGCTTAATTCCCGCTGATACACCTCACGGATCAGGGTATCGATCTGCTCCGTCATCTGGTTAAAGCGGTCTCCGATAAATCCAAGCTCATCCCGTGAACGGATATCCACCCGCGTATCGAACTTGCCCGTACGCACCAGTGTCATGGCTTTGACCAGACTCTTGAGCGGACTTAACAGCCGTTTGCTTATAATGGTAATAATTAACCAGAAAAGAAGTATGCTGGCGATAGCCGACATTACCGCCACCTTCAGGATCAGCTGGCTGCGGTGGTGAACCTCCCTCAACGAAGCACGGCTGACCAAGGTAAAGTTGACCTTGTCGGATACCTGCTTGGTGTACAGATAGGAACCCCCGTCCTCCTGGACAATGAGATCGCCCCGGTCCTCCATGGGAGGCAGGACGATTTCCTGCTGCACTCCGGATTCCGTTGAATGATAAAGCATGGCCCCGTTGGAATCGTATAGGTAGGTCTCCGTGTCGCCAAGCTGGCGCAGGTCCTTCAAGTAGGTTTCGAACAAGGAGGTGTTAAGCAGGATCAGCATTACGCCATAGGTGTCCAGCTCGGTTGAGCGCATAAGCCGCGCGGCCAGCACCCAATTTTTGTAGGCATAATCCTGAAAAAACTGCTCCTCTCCAACCCCACGCCAAATATATTCCCCGCTTGTTTCCCCTAATTGGCCGATGGTTTCATTCAGAAAACCCGGGTCGAGCTGCTGGAAGGAGCCCGCGTATGTGCCCAGATTAAACATATTGTTCTTCAAATCGTAAATCCGGATGGCGACAATCTCCGGGGCATCAAGCCGCACCTGGCGCAGCTGCTCCTCCAGCTCATGCTCCAGCATAAACCGTTCGTAGGAGCTTGTACTCTCCTCCACCCCGCTGACAAGCTCCTTGACCATGGGATTGAAGATGATGTACTCCGAAATGCGGTATATATCCTTGATCCGCGAATCAAGCCGGGCCAGCACCTGCTGATTCTGCATGCTGTACTGGCGGCTCAGCTCTTCGTTGAATAGCGTCAAATGAACCCGATAGGTAATAAGGCCCGTTATTCCGGAAATGCCAAGATTGACTGCAACGAGAATGAGGATGAGCTTGGTGCTGAAGGTGAACCGCCGCCGAAGCAGCCGGACTGCAAAGTCGCGCATCTAACCCACCCTTTATTTGGAAGTATGCCCTTACATTTTCGCACAGGATGATGGTTTGTACAATATCCCCGTCCCCGCTCACCGGCAAGCTCCCGAAGCCCCTTCTGTCATGTGCATATCGGCAACGGCGCAAACATAAAAATGTTACGAACCCGATTTTTGAAATCCACAGCCCCCTGCGGACTGTATTCAGCCGGTAACATGAACCGCCTAAGGAGGGAACCCACCTTGCACCAGGATGAAATCAACGCACTGGAGCGTTCGATCGCCGAAATCACCGAAATCGCCACAGGCTTTGGCCTGGACTTTTACCCTATGCGCTACGAAATTTGCCCGGCGGATATCATCTATACCTTCGGGGCGTACGGTATGCCTACCCGCTTCAGCCACTGGAGCTTCGGGAAGACGTTCCACCGGATGAAGACGCAATACGACTTTGGCCTCTCCAAAATTTACGAGCTGGTGATCAACTCCAACCCCTGCTACGCCTTTCTCCTGGACGGCAACTCCCTCATCCAAAACAAGCTGATTGTCGCCCACGTGCTGGCCCACTGCGACTTCTTCAAGAACAATGCCCGCTTCTCCAAGACCAACCGGAACATGGTGGAGAGCATGTCGGCCACGGCAGAGCGGATACGGTCCTACGAGATCAAATACGGCACCGACCGGGTGGAGCAGTTTATTGATGCGGTGCTAGCTATCCAGGAGCATGTGGACCCGGATCTGGTGCGCCCTTACCGTCCCAACCGGTATGATATGGACGGCGACGGAATCATGGACCAGGCGGAGGAGGCATTCGTTAAAACCACCGGCTACGAGGATTTGTGGGAGCTGGAGACGGAAGGGGATGCCGCGGCGGAGGATAAGCCCAAACGTTTCCCCCCTAAGCCGGAAAAGGATATCCTCTGGTTCATCCAGGAGTATTCCCCGATCCTGGAGCCTTGGCAGCGGGATATTCTCACTATGCTGCGGGATGAGATGCTCTACTTCTGGCCCCAGATGGAGACGAAAATTATGAATGAAGGCTGGGCCTCCTACTGGCACCAGCGGATTCTCCGGGAGCTGGATCTGACCAGCGAAGAAACCATCGAATACTCCAAGCTGAATTCGGGGGTGGTGCAGCCCTCCCGGAACAGTCTGAACCCTTATTATTTGGGGCTGAAAATCCTGGAGGACATAGAGAAGCGCTGGGATGAGCCCAGCGAGGAGGACATCCGGCGGTTCGGGCGGAAGCCAGGCCAAGGCCGGGCGAAGATCTTCGAGGTGCGGGAATTTGACTCCGATACCTCCTTCATCCGCAATTACCTGACCAAACAGTTGGTGGAGGATCTGGATCTGTACGTATTCGAGAAGAAGGGCGTCGAATGGAAAATCACCGACAAAACCTGGGAGCATATCCGGGATCAGCTGGTGTATGCCCGGGTCAACGGAGGGTTTCCTTACCTGGTCATCACCGACGGGAACCACACAGGAAACGGGGAGCTGTTCCTGAAGCATATGTATGAGGGTGTTGAGCTGGATCTGAAATATGTGGAGCGTACGTTACCCTATGTGTACCGCCTCTGGGGGAAAACCATCCATCTGGAGACTGTGGTGGAGGATAAGCCGGTGCTCTTCACCTTCGACGGCAAGAAGAACAACCGGAAGTTTTTGTAAAAGAAAGAGGCTATCCAAAAAGCCGCGAAATAAAAAAGCTGGGCAGAAAAACGGATGTTTTCTGCTCAGCTTTTTTACGGTGTGCCCGTTGGCCCTGTATGGTTGCAATCAGGCGGATGATGGACCCAACGGACAGAGGGGTCGCTATTAGGCGGAAAAACGGTCTTTTCTGATTTTCGCGGACTCAGAAGCCGTTATATGGGCGAATATTCCCTATACAGGCGGACTTTTGCGAGAATAACGTCCCCTGTGTCCGCGAAAAGAACAAAAACGCCGAATCCGGGAAAATAGCGGATTCTCTGTCCGGATTAACTTAAAGCCGCAGCTTTATTTCCCCCCTAACCTTAGGTGGTGTGGCGCAGGATAAGCTGACGCAGTCCTTCCATGCGGATGGGCTTGCGGATCACTTCGGCGAATCCCGCCTCCATACAGGCCCTCTCCCGTTCCTTGCTTGGATCGTCGGTCAGTGCGATCAGTGTCTCATTTCCATCCGGGGGACTTGTCTCTTGCAAGCGTCTGCCCAGCTCTGTTACATTGGAGTCCGGTTGGCGGATATCCACAATCACCAGGTCATAGCTGCGGCCCGAAGCCCGCGCCTGCAGGGCTTTTTCCCCGTTGCGGACAAGCTCCACGGAATGGCCCAGGTGGCGGAGCATATGCTGCAGAAGGCTCCGGCCCAGCTCACGGTCATCCACCACCAGAATCTGCTGGGGCTGCATCGGCGCAAGCGCCTTGGCGTCCGCCAGATGGATAGCATGATTCAAGTCCAGCAGCCCGGCTTCAGCAGAGCTGCAGAAGCGGAATACCACCTGGACAGCCACCAGTGCCCCTGGCTCTCCGGGGGCTTCAATCCGGATAGAACCGCCCATCATCTCCGCCAAGGCCTTGGCGATGGGAAGCCCCAGTCCGGCGCCGCTGTAGATCATTCCGTTGGCATCGTCCCCTTGGGCGAAGGAGTGAAGCAGCAGATCCGTCTTATCCGGGGGAATCCCGATGCCGGTATCCTTCACCAGGAATTCGGCGGTTACGCTGTTTTCGGTGCGGGCCGTTTGCAGTACGAAAACATAAACTCCCCCATCGTTCGTAAATTTTACAGCGTTGCCTACCACATGGATCAGAATCTGCCGCAGCCGCGCTGCATCCCCCAACACCGCAGAAGGCAGCTCGGGGTCCATCATGACCACAAAATCCAATTGTTTGGCCTTCAGCTGGCCTGCAAAAATATCTCTGACCTGCTCCAGGCAGCCCCGGAGAGAAAAGGCCTCCTCCTTCAGCTCCATTCCTCCGGATTCCAGCCTGGAGTAATCAAGCAGATTGTTCATAATTGAGACCATGGCATTGCCGCTCTGCATGATCATGTCGGCCAGCTTCCGCTGCTCCGGCTCCAGACCGGATTCCATCAGAAGATCCATCATGCCTGTCACTCCGCTCAACGGATCCCGGATTTTATGGCTTAAGAAAGCAAGCAGTCCGGACTTGGAGGAGGAAGCCCGTTCGGCAGCTTCCTTCGCCTGGATCAAGGCTTCCTCCGCTTTCCTGCGCTCCGTAATGTCACGGATGGTGCAGGCAAACAAAAGACCTACGTCCGTGGAATGCCCCAGTTGAATTTCCGCAGGGAACATAGAGCCGTCCTGCCGCAGCAGCTCGGTTTCCCACCGTTTCCCGATCATCTCCTGAAAGACGGACTGCACCAGACCGGGCACTATAAATGAAAGGGGGCGGTTGACCAGCTTGTCGGAGGGGTACCCGAATTGTTCCGCTGCAGTTGGATTCACCCGTAGAATCGTCCCGCGGCGGTCAAATACAACAACGGCATCCAGGGAGGTTTCCATCACGATCCTGGCCTGGGCCTCCGACTTGGTCAGCTGCTCCGTTGCCTGTACCAGGGCCTCATTGGTTTGGGTCAGCTGGACAGTTTGCTGCTGCAGCCTCAGCTGCATTTTGAAAAGCCGGACAAAAGCCTGCACCTTCGCCTTCAGGATCTGGGGGACAAAGGGCTTCACCATATAGTCAATGCCGCCGGCAGAATAACCTGCGGAGAGATGGATGGCATCCTTGCTGGTGGCGCTCAAAAAAATAATCGGAATATGCCGGGAGCGTTCATAGGCCTGAATGTGCCGGGCGGTCTCAAAACCGTCCATGTCCGGCATTTGCACATCAAGCAGAATCAGGGAAATGTCATCCCGCAACAGGCATTTCAGTGCTTCAGAGCCGGAGTTCGCACGAATCAGCCTGTAGGGTTCGTCCGCCAATACAGCCTCGAGAGCCAGCAGGTTCTCGGGGTGGTCATCCACCATCAGAATATTGACGGAAATATCGCTCTCCAATTGGAAACTCCCTCATCTCTATCACTTATTTGATTCTCCGGTACAGCTTTTCTTTCTCATTAATAGCTTCATAACAATCTGAACCTGCAAAAATGGAGACGGTTTCCGGGCTGCCCAGCGACAGAAAGCCGAACATGGCCAGACTGTCATAGAAAAGCTGGTGGACACGGTTCTGGAGCTGGCGGTCAAAGTAAATCATCACATTCCGGCACATAATGACGTTGAATTCGTTAAAGGAATGGTCCGTCACCAGATTATGGCTGGCGAACACCACATTGCGCAAAAGCGTTGGGCGGAACTTCGCCTCGTTATGCTCCACCGTGTAATACTCGGAGAAATTCCGGGTTCCTCCTGCCAGCCGGTAATTGACGGCGAACTTCTCCATAATGGAAAGCGGATATTGCCCCTCCCGGGCAAAGGCCAACGCCCCCTCGTCAATGTCGGTGGCGTAGATCCGCGCCTTATCGTACAAGCCCTCCTCCTCCAGCAGAATCGCCATGGACAGCACCTCTTCGCCTCTGGAGCAGCCCGCATGCCAAATACGGATGTGCGGATACGTTCGCAGAAACGGAATGACCTTCTTCCGGAATTCCTTGAACATAGAAGGATCACGGAACATTTCACTGACATTTATTATCAGCAAATCCAGAAGCAGATGCAGCTGGCGCGGATCATGGAGAATACGGGGGATAAAACCGGAAACCGTCCGTTCCCCCATAACCTGCATGGCATGCAGAATCCGGCGGCGGATGGAATCATACGCGTAATTCCGGAAATCGTATCCGTAAGCTTGATAAATCGCCTGCAAAAGCAGCTGGATCTCCAGCTTCTCATGCAGACCGCTTGCCTCCGCTTCATCTGGAGAGTAGACAACGCCGTAATCGGGTCGGATGAATCATCCCCTCCTTTTACTTATATAGCCATACCTTCAATAGGGAAAGTAGCTTTTCAATATCAATGGGCTTGCTGATATAATCGGACGCGCCCATATCAATGCAGCGCTGCCGGTCCTCCTTCATCGCCTTGGCGGTAAGCGCAATAATCGGCACCGTCTCCAGCTCGGGCATTTGCCGGATCGCCTTCATAGCTTGGTACCCGTCCAGTTCGGGCATCATGATATCCATCAGGATGAGGTCGAAATCGGGATCCTTTTCCAGCTGCTCGAGAGCTTCTTTTCCATTTTCGGCAAAGGTTACGTTCAAGTGATGGGACTGCAGCACATTCGTCAGAGCGAAGATGTTGCGAATATCGTCCTCCACAAGCAAAATCCGTTTGCCCCGGAACAGATCCTCATCATTATACAGCTTCTTGAGAATGAGCCGGCGGTTTTCCGGCAGATCGGCCTCAACCCGGTGCAGGAACAGTGCCGTTTCGTCAAACAGCCGTTCCTGGGATTTGACGTTCTTGATAATAATGCTTTCCGCATATTTGCGGATTTCGATTTCTTCCTTCCGGTCCAGCTCCCTGCCCGTGTAAATAATAATCGGAAGCTGGCGGAGCTCCTCCCTCTGCCGGATCCGGTCCAGGATTTCGAAGCCGGAGATATCTCCCAGGCCAAGGTCCAGCACCATACAATCATAATGGCTCTGCTCCAGCTCGTCCAATGCTTCTTGACCCGAAGATACCGCTTTGATGATCACATCATCATGCTCCATCAGATGAACCATACTCTCCAGCAGCACCTCATCATCCTCTACGATCAGCAGGCGTTTTACGGAGCGGTCCAGGAAATGCTCAATCCTGGACAGGGCATTTTCCAGCCCCTGCCGGTCCACGGGCTTCTGCAAATAGGCGATGGCGCCTTTCAGCAGCCCCTGCTGCGGCTCATCCACAATGGAAATCACATGGACAGGGATGTGGCGCAATTCAGGCTGCTGCTTCAGCCGCTCCAGCACGGACCAGCCGTCAATAACAGGCAATTCAATATCCAGAATAATCGCATCCGGTTTGTACATCCTGGCCAGCGCCAGTCCCGTATCCCCCTGCAGCGCTACGATTCCCTTAAAGCCGCGGTCCCGCACCTGATCCAGCAGAATCTTCGCAAAACGGCTGTCATCCTCGATAATCAGCATGACTCTGTCCCCCGGCTGCAGCGCCTCCCGGTCATCCGGGATGTCTGTTGTTCCCAGCCATTGGGGATTAATCTCCGGTTGGAGAGGAGCCAGCACGTCAGGCGCCGGAAGAGTAAGAGCAGGAGTCTCCTCCACCGCTGCAACGGCAACCTCCTGCCGGGATTGCCCATCCACCGCCTCGGGAGACGCAGGCAGGAAAAGGGTAAAGTGGCTGCCGGCTCCTTCCCGGCTTTCCACCTCGATGCGCCCGCCCAAAAGGAGAGCCATATCCCGGCTGATGGTCAGACCCAAGCCGGTTCCCCCATACTTGCGGCTGGTTGACCCGTCCGCCTGCTGGAAGGCCTCGAAGATAATCGCCTTTTTCTCCTCCGCGATGCCAATGCCTGTATCGGTCACACTGAATGCAATTTCCGGCTCCCCGTTCTTGCCTTCTACGCTGCTAATCTGGAGCTGAACCTGGCCCTGATTGGTGAATTTGAAGGCATTGGAGAGCAGATTCTTCAAGATCTGCAGCAGCCGGTGGGAATCCGTTACCAGCTTCTTCGGCTGCAGGCCTTCCTCTATCTCCAAGAGAAATTCAATATTCTTCTTCTCCGCAAGGGTACGGAAGCTGCGCTCCAGGCTTCCCAGGATTTCATCCCAGGAAACCGGCTCAAGCTCAATGTTCATCTGCCCCGATTCAATCTTGGACAAATCGAGAATTTCATCGATCAGCCGCAGCAGATCACTCCCTGCCGAGTGAATGGTGGACGCAAACTCAATCTGCTTCGTCTGCAGGTTGCCCTCCCGGTTCTCCGCCAGCAGCTGGGACAAAATAAGCAGACTGTTCAGCGGAGTCCGGAGCTCATGGGACATATTCGCCAGGAACTCGGATTTATAGCGGGAGGCCGTCATCAAATCGTTCGCCTGCTGCTCCAGAAGAGTCTTCTGCTCTTCAATGCGCACATTCGTCTCCTGCATCCGCCGCGCATTCTGGAGCAGCTGGTCGGAGCGTTTGGTCAGCTCCTCATTATTTGTTTCCAGATCCTCCTGCTGGCGCTTCAAGCGCATCTCGGACTGGCGCAGGGAATCGTTGGCCGTCTTCAATTCATCCTGCTGGGCCATCAATTCCTCCGATTGGGCCGTCAGCTCCTCGGTTTGCTGCTGGAGCTCCTCGGACATGGCCTGGGATTCCTCCAGCAGGCGCTTGACCTCCATCTGGTTCAGCACATTATTAATCATCATGCCTACCGTACTGCGGGTTTGCTCCGCAAGCTTCCGGTGCTGGGACGTAAACACGGTGAAGGAGGCAAATTCCAGCACACCGAAAACACGGCCTTCATGTTCAATGGGGATGATCAGAATGCTGGACGGGTTGGATGCCCCCAATCCGGTGGTGATCTTGATATGGTAGTCCGGAACCTGCTCCAGCAGAAAAACCCGGTTTTCAGCGGCGCATTGGCCCACCAGCCCCGTTCCCATACGGAAGCTTTCCGTTCCCGGATCATCCCCGCCTGCAGCATAAGAGGCAAATTTCACCAGCTTGTCGCCGGAGCGCAGATAGAACACACCGAAGCCTGCATTCAGCAGATCCGCCAGCTTCCGGACCAGGACTTGTGCAAGCGGGGAAATGTCGGATTGGCCCTGATAGGAGGTGGCCACCTCGGTTATCCCTGTCTGCAGCCAATTCTGCCGCTCCTGGCTCTCCAGGAGCAGGTTGGTGGCATCGCTCAAATCCTTCACTTCATCCCGGGTATTCGTGACAATCCGTTTGCCCGTCTGGGCGCCGTCCGCCTTAGCAATCTCATTGATGGCTCCGATAACGTCCTTGATGGTTTTGACAATGGAATTGGAGAGCATGGTGCCGGTAATGATGGAAATCACCACAATGAGGGCGAAAATAATGGTCAGAGCCAGCTGCAAACCCGCATTTTGCCCGTTCAGCCCGGAGACCCGCTCCTGGGTCAAGGCCAGCTCGGACTGGCGGAAATCTTCCAGCTGCTTGCGGAGGGGATCAATGATCTGTTTGCCCGCATCTACCTTGAAAAAGCTCTGAAGGCTTGCAGTATCCCCCGCCCGCTTAAAGGCAATGGTGGGTTCTCCCGCTGTTTTGATCCACTCTTCGATTCCCGTCTTAATCAGCTGCAGCTTCCGCTGCTGTCCGGGATTATCCTCCACCATGGCGGATAACTCCTCATAATCCAACGGCCACTGGGTTTTGCCGGTTATATAAGGCTCCAGATAAGCTTCATCGCCGGCGATAATGTATCCCCGCTGTCCGGTTTCCATATCAATCACATGCTTTTCCACCTGATTGGCCAGGTTATGAACCGCAATGTCGTGCTCGGTTATAAATTCAATCGCCCGCTGCAGGGAAGCAATTTGATTGTTTAATAAAAGCAGCGCCGATCCCAGGAACAACAATATGATCATGTATCCGACAATCATTTTGGAACGAATCGTAAATCTGCCTTTGCGGAACATGTCCACTTTCCTCTCCTGGTGAACTTTTTCTATTAACCATTATAGAGCTTGGGGGGAAAGGCCACAATCGAATTTCGCGGACTGCCCGTACAAAACAGGACAAGGCTGCCCCTACGCCGTTGATATTGGCAAGGGACAGCCTCTTTTTACAGACAGCCTTTTATTTTTTCGTCTTCAGATAATCGGCCTTATACTCCTCCATCAGCTTGTCGCCGCCGGCTTTTTTCCACTTGTCGATTTCCGCTTTCCAGCCAGCCTCATCAATTTTGCCCATAATGAACTTGGTTTCGGCGTCCGTAATCATCTGCTCCAGCTCCTTGCCGCGTTCGGTGTACATAGTGGAGACCAGCGTCAATGCAGGGTTATTGACAATAAATTTATCGTTTTCGCTGACGATTTTCTTGTTCTTCAGGAACAGGTCCGTATCCTTGGTCACTTTATCCATATTGTAGTTGTCGCCCCGCTGGATGAGCGTATCCCGGTACGGCTTCACTTCCTTGGCGTCGGCGTCCTTATCCAGGGAAACGGTAAAGTTGCCGTCAATTTTATAGTGTTTGCCCTCAATGCCCTTGTTCAGCAGATAGACCATTTCCTTGTCCAGCAGCTTGTCAAGGAAACCCAACACCCGCTTCAGCTCCGCTTCGTTCTTCACCGAGGACTTGGGGATGGTCAGGATGCCCGCATTGCCGCTTTCCGCAGGAACCCGGATTCCACTCGGACCCTCAAGGGGAGCTGCGTCCATTTGGGCTGTAGGCACCACCTTAACCAGATTGGTCAGCATAGACTGGGCATTGCCCCCGGAAATCCGGAAGGCCACCCGGCCGGATTCATACGCCTTGTCATTCGTGGAAGCCTCTACAACGGCAAAATCCTGGTTAATCAGATTTTCCTGGTACAGGCGCTTGAACAGCTTCATGGTGTTGAAGAACTCATCTGTCATGAACTCCGGGGTAAAATTGCCCTTGTCATCCACCTTCCATTTGTTCGGGCCGCCCTGCGCCACGGCAAAACGGGTGAGCGTGGAGCCGGTTCCCTGATTGTAGGCCTTATCCAACAGATAGCCGTAGGTATCCTTCTTGCCGTTTTTGTCCGGGTCTCCGTCTCCCATTGCCTTGAAAATAGCGTACCAGTCATCCAGGGTTTTGGGGAGCTTCAGTCCGGCGGCATCCATCCAGTCCTTGCGGTAATGGACCACAGCCCGGCCCATATCCCGGAAGATGGGAATGCCGTATAGCTTGCCGTCGGCTTTGATATTGTCATAATAGGCCTGGGGCTGGGCCGCCAGATTCTTGTAATCCTTCAGATACGGTCCGATTTCCCAGAAGACGTCGGACTTCATGGCATTGATGATGGTGGGCACATAGTTGACCTTCAGCAGCTTGGGCAGCTCGTTAGAGGCGATCATGACATTGATTTTTTCGTCATAGGCTGAGGTGGGAATCCATTGAAAGCTCAAATTGGTATTGGTGTACTTGGCCAGGGCCTGCTCCAGGGCATTGCCCTTGGCGGGCACCTCGCCCACCTGGTTGACCGTGATAGTCAGGTCAAAGGGCTTTTCCTCCTTGGCCGGCTGGCTGCTTGCCCCCGGGCTCCCGGCTGCCGGGCTTCCGGCAACGGAGGCCGGTTCGTCCGATCCTCCGCAGGCCGACAGGACGGTGGAAACCAGCATGGCGGTGCCTACCAATAATGCTGCTTGTTTCTTCATTTTTTTGCTACCCCTTTACAATAAAGTAGATGTCTATGTCAACGCCGCGCCGTTACTCCGGTACGGGATTCATAGCGGTGAAGCCGGTTGCGGGTTGCGGTCAGCCTTTCACCGAACCCAGCATTACGCCCTTGGCGAAGTGCTTCTGGAGGAACGGGTACACCAGCAGAATCGGGATCGTCGCAAACACAATCACGGCCATCCGGATGGTCAACGGCTGAATATCCGCACTGTCGATGGTGGTATCCCCGATGCTGCTTTGGGCCAGAATAACGATTTCACGGAGCAGCACCTGAATGGGCCACATCCGGTTGTCATTGATGTACAGAATGGCATTGAAGAACTGGTTCCAGTGCCCCACAGCGTAGAAAAGCCCGAAGGTGGCCATAGCCGGAAGAGACAAGGGCAGCACAATCCGGAACAGCACCCCCACATCATTGCAGCCGTCGATCCGCGCGGAATCCTCCAGGCCGTCCGGGATGTTCTGGAAGAAGTTCTTCAAGACAATCAGGTTAAATGCGCTGATGGCGCTTGGGATCATCAGGGCCCACAGGGAATTGGTCAGATGCAGCGCCTTCACCACAAAGTAGGTGGGAATCATGCCGCCGCCGAAGAGCATGGTAAACAACACGCCCATAAGAATGATTTGCCGCCCCCGGAGCTGGGTTTTGGCCAGGGGGTAAGCCATCAGCGAGGTGAACAGCAGGTTGATGAAGGTGCCCACCACGGTGATATAAATGGAGACCAGCATGCTCCGGAACAGCGTGTCCGTAGAAAAAATATACCGGTACGAGGCCAGGGACCACTCCTTGGGCCACAGAATAAGTCCGCCCTTGGCCACCTCGGCAGGGCTGGCGAAGGAAACCGCCACCACGTAGACAAAGGGCAGCACGCAGATGAGGGCGATAAGAAGCAGCAGCGTGTGGTTGATGATATCGAAGATCCGGTTGCCCAGGGTTTTATCATGAATCATGTTTTAAACTCCCATCCTTTCTTGGGGGGCGGGCATCAGTAGATGCCTTCCTCGCCGAATTTTTTGGCCATCCAGTTGGAGCCCAGCACCAGCGCCAAGCCGATGGCGGATTTGAACAGCCCCACCGCTGCGCTGTAGCTGTACTGCGCCTGGGTTAAGCCCTTGGTGTACACATAGGTGTCGAACACCTCGCCCACTTCCCGGTTGGTGGGCGTCAGCATGAGGAAGATGTGCTCGAAGCCGGAATCCATAAAGTTGCCCAGCCGCAAAATAAGCAGAATGACGATGGTGCTGCGGATAGCGGGAAGGGTAATATGCCACAGCTGCCGCCAGCGGCCTGCCCCGTCAATTCTTGCCGCCTCATACTGCTGCAGGTCCACCCCGGCCAGCGCGGCCAGGAAGATAACCGTGCCCCAGCCTACCTCTTTCCAGATGGATTGGGTGATAATCATGGTCCGGAACCATTCCGCCTCCAGCAGGAAGGCGATTTTGCGGCCGGTGATCCGGTACAGGAACTCGTTCAAGATACCGCTCTCCGTAGTGAGCAGAATGTAGAAAATCCCGACGACCACCACCCAGGATACGAAGTGGGGAATGTAAACAAGGGTCTGCACGAAGCTTTTGAATTTGGTACGGCGCACCTCGTTTAGCATAAGGGACAGGATAATGGGCAGCGGAAAGAAGAACACAATATTGTATACGGCCAGAATGACCGTATTCCGGAACAGCATGCCGAATTGCGGCTCCGCAAAAAAACGCTGGAAATGCTTCAGCCCTACCCAAGGGCTGTCAAAAAAACCGAGATGGGGCCGGTAGTCCTGGAAGGCCATGGTCACCCCGTACATGGGCACATATTTGAAGATAATAAAGTACAGCACCCCGGGCAGCAGCATCAGATACAGCCACCTGTCCCGGAGCAGGTCCCTCCTCAGCAAACCCAGCTTTCCCCGCCTGGCGGGAACGGCCGCTCTTGCAGCCGGGGCGTAAGCGTCTTGCTTCATTTCGCAACCTCCTCGTTTGATGTCTCGTCTCGCCATTATGTATGTCCCTGGGCCCCATTATTGCGGGCTGCCGGGATGCCCGGCAATAACGCGCAGCCAACTTCATGCCTTGCGGAGGGCAATATGGACTCGGATAACCCCCAGCCAACCTGGACATATGCCCCAATTAACTCCATGCGGACAAAAAAAAGCAGCCGGTCCCTCAGGACCGCTGCCGTGCTGCTCCTACTGCTTCTTGGCATACGCCTCTTCATATTCCCTGATCATCCGGTCGCCCCCGGCTTGTCTCCATTTGTTCAGCTCGTTCTGCCAACCGGCTTCATCCAGCTTGCCCATAATAAACTTGGTCTGGGCATCCGTAATCAGGAGCTCCAGCTCCTTGCCCCGCTCCACATACGTACCGGAATCCAGGGTCAACGCCGGGTTGGGCACAATGTAGGCTTCGTTCTCTTTGCCGATCCGCTGGTTTTTGCGGTAGAGGTCCGGCTGCAAATTCCGTTTCCAGTTCTCCTCCGCTTCCGTCAGATGCGGCAGCATGTCCCGGTAGGGCTTCACCTCCTTGATATGAAGCGTCCGGTCCAGCATTTCCGCATATCCGTCCTTCTGGGCCCAATGCCGGTTTTCCAGACCGTTAATCAGCAGCGCCTGCATGGCGGGCTCCATTAACCGGTTCAAAAAACCGAGAATTTGTTTAACCTCGTCTTCTGTCTTCACCGCATCCTTGGGAATGGCGAGAAAACCCGCATTGCCCGGTTCTCCCGGAAGCCGCCTGCCCTGCGGCCCCGTCAGAGGAGCAGCATCCACCACGGCCTCCGGTGAAAATTTGACCAGCATGTCCTGCCAGGTTTGGGCGTTGCCTCCGGAGAGCATCAGTCCCGCCCGCCCGGATTCATACATTTTGGTGGTTTCGATGGTATCCGTAATGGCAAAATCCCGGTTAATCAGATTCTCCTGGTACAACCGCCGGAACAGCTTCATGGTCTCAAAAAAAGGCTCGGTCATGAACTCCGGCGTAAAACGCCCGTTCTCCACCTTCCATTTGGCCGGACCGCCTTGGGAAACGGAGATTCGGGTGAGCGTGGAGCCGATATCCTGATTGTACCGTTTCTCCAGCACCAGCCCGTAGGTATCCTGCCTGCCGTTGCCGTCCGGGTCCTCCAGAGTCAGAGCACGGATGACCCGGTACCAATCCTCCAGGGTGACAGGCAGCTCCAGTCCCAGCCGGTCAAACCAATCCTTGCGGTATTGAATGGCCGCCCTCCCCAAGTCTCGGAAAAGCGGAATGCCGTAAATCTTTCCGTCCACGGAAATATTGTCGTAATACCGCCGGTCCACCGCCTGCAATTCCTTAAACTCCGGCAGATAGGGGCCAATTTCCCAGAATTGGTCCGACTTCAGCGTGGACATCATCGCAGGGGAATAGCCCACTCTAATCAGCTTGGGAAGCTCACCTGCGGCGATCATCAGCCGCACCTTCTCCTCATAGGCGGAGTAGGGAATCCACTGGATCTGGAGGGCGGTTTGGGTGTAGTCCTCTATGGCCTGCTCCACCATATTGTTCTTGGGAGGAAGCTCACCCGTCAGACTCAGGATCATGGTCAGATAAAATGGCTTGCCGTCCGCGGCGGGACCGGAGCGGCTTCCGCAGGAGGCCAATGTGCCCGTGATCAGCAGCAGGCCGCACAGTACGGCAGGGCGGATGTTCATTCGGCGCTCCCCCTCATCATTTTGTCCCGGTACTGGCCGGGGGTGATCTCATACAGCTTCTTGTAGCTGCGGATAAAGGAGCTGATGTTCTTGTACTGCAGCCGCTCCCCGATTTCCGAAACCTTCAGATCGGTGGTTTCCAGCAGCATCTTGGCCATCTTCATCCGGTAATCCGACAGATATTCGCTGAAGGTCACCCCGATTTCCCGTTTGAAAATACGGCTGACATACACCGGATGGTAATTAAGCAGCTGCGCGCAGGACTCCAGGCTAATATCCTCCTGATAGCGCTCCTGGATGATTTTCACCAGCTTATCGGCGATTTTGACATATTGGGTATCGGTTTTTTCGGATAGAATCCGGATCAGGGGGGCAATCAGCCTGGATTCGAACCAGTGGATGATTTCTTCACGAGTCTGCAAATGAAACAGCTTCTCCACTTTCCCTTCCTCCCCGGGCACCTCGCTTAAGGGAATCCCGTGATCCTGGGCGATCTGCAGCACCCGTGACGCCAGCTGCAGCAGCAGCGGCTGATGGGCATGGAAGGCCCCTTCCTTAAACAGCATGGCGCTCAGGTACTGCCGGAGAATCTCCGACGCGCTTGCCGCCTGCATCTCCCGGATGGCATAAACCAGCCGCTCCTCCAGCACCCGGAGATGGGAATATTCATAACAATCCGCCGGCGGAAGGGGTTCGATGTCGCCGTAATGGACGATCATTTCCGCCCCCAGCCGGATGCGCGCCTTCAGAGCGGTGAGACTTTCCCCATAAGCCTTGACCGTTTCCCGGATATCGGTGAACGGGCTGCTGATGCCGATGCTGGCCTTCAGCTGCAGCACCTGCCCCGCATGATGCTTGATGGCTTCCGCAAAGGTATAAAATGCCGCTTTAGCCTTCTCAGGCGTATCGGCCTGAACCGCTACAATGGTGACCTGGGAGTATTGCACGGTAATGGGGGGGAACCGGTTGGAGGCAGGCAGCACCTCCTGGGCAATGTTGCCTACGGCGTACAGCAGAAGCTCCCGGTCCTCCTCATTGTAACGGGTGTCCTGCAGGTTATCCACCTGCAGCGCAAGCACCCCCAGATGGCTCCACTTTTCCGGAAATCCCTCCATGGCGGAGCGGAGGATATAGTCATTTTCGGTAATTTGGCCCGTCAGCAGCTTCAGCACAAAAAATTCCTTCAGATGGCTGGCTTGTCCCAGCATCTGCTGCTCCACACGGTCCCGGGATACCACCAGGGACTGGATGCTGGTTTTGATAAATTCCAGCTCATCCCGCCCCGGGCGGGGAAGCTCCTCTTGAGCCGAACGTTTGATGCCGGTCACCATCTCCAGCAGCTTGCCGATGGGCCGGTACATCCGGCGGGAGCCGTACAGGGCAGCAGCAGCAACGGCCAGCAGAATGGCCGCACATATGGCCAGGGTCATCTCGGCAATGGCCCGGGACTCCGCCCGGAGAGCTTCGATGGAGAGCAGGGACACATAGGTCCAACCGTTGTAGGCGGAGGTCCGGTAGAGGGCGGCCACCTCCTTGCCCTCCATACGGGTATGGAACAGACCGGCCGGCTGCTCCGGATTGGTGCCGAGTCTTTCCAGGACAGCCCGGTTGACGGTCTCGTAGCCTGTTTGGGGTTGACCGACGCCCAGAATGCCGCTTCCCGCCCGGTCCAGCACATAGCTGTAATTGGTGGAAGCGGGGGAATTCAAGGCTTCATTAATATCCGAGGCCATGACCCGGATCACCAATAGCCCCTGGGGTCTGTCCGTCTGGGGGAGAATGGGGATTTTGTGGACCAGCGTAACCGTCCCTGCTGTT
>JAEWAA010000322.1 GCA_023391955.1 Bacillota bacterium
CGCTTCCACCGCATACCCTGCGGCGTGTCCTCCAGCACAATGCCCCGGGCCGTCAGCAGGTCCCGGATTTCATCGGCTCTCGCCCAGTTTTTGGCCTTTCGGGCTTCTCCCCGCTCCACAATCAGCGCTTCAATCTCTTCGTCCACCAGATCCTCGGCTTCCCCGGCAAGCACACCGAGCACCTCGTCCATAGCGGCAAAGCGGGCCAGGATCGCATCCAGAGAGCCGCGGGTAACCTCTGGCTTCTGGAGATACCGGTTGGCGTCGGTGGCCAGATTGAACATGGCGGTTAGGGCATCCGGCGTATTAAAATCATCATCCATCTTGGCCGTGAAGGTCTGGGCAGCCGATTCCACAAAGGCCACCACCTCCGCGTCCGCTTCCCCTTCGGCGGCGTCCTTCAGCCGGTGCTTCAGGTTGGCCACGCAGTTATCCAGCCGCTCCAGGCTGTTTTTGGCTTGAGTCAGCACGTCGTCATTGTAGTTCAACGGATTGCGGTAATGGGTAGACAGCATCATAAACCGGAATTCCTGAGGCCGGGCAGCTGCCAGAATGTCGCGGACATTCATTACGTTGCCGATGGATTTGGACATTTTTTCGTTATTCATGTTCAGGAAGCCGTTATGCATCCAATAGTTGGCCAGCGGCTCACCGTTCAGCGCCTCGGATTGGGCCACCTCGCATTCATGGTGGGGGAAAATCAGATCCTGCCCGCCGCCATGGATATCGATGGTGTCGCCGAGATATTTCTTCGCCATAGCGGAGCATTCGATGTGCCAGCCCGGACGGCCGTCACCCCATGGACTGGGCCAGGCAATCTCTCCCGGCTTGGCGCCCTTCCACAGCACAAAATCCTCCGCTCCCCGCTTCCGCTCATCCACCTCAATGCGGATGCCGAACTGCAGCTCATCCAGCTTCTGCTGGGACAGCTTGCCGTATTCGGTAAACTTGGAGGTCAGGAAATAGACATCCCCGCCGCTTTCGTAGGCAAAGCCCTTTTCCACCAATTGGGCAATAAAGCTGATGATCTCCTCCATGTTTTCCGTAACCCGGGGATGGATGGTGTTCTTCACGCCCAGCTTCCGGCTGTCCTCCAGGAATGCCGCGATATAACGCTCGGCAATCTCCGGCACCGTGCTGCCCTCCAGCTTGGCCCGCTGGATCATCTTGTCGTCCACATCAGTAAAGTTCACCACATAGGCTACCTGGTAGCCGATGGACTCCAGATAACGGCGGACCATGTCGAACACAATCACCGGTCTGCCGTTGCCAATATGAATATAGTTATATACGGTCGGTCCGCAAACATACATCCGCACCTTGCCTTCCTCGATGGGGCGGAATTCCTCTTTGGCCCGGCGCAGCGTATTATAGATTCTTAGTGTCATGCCGTGTCTTTCCTCCTTTAGATTCGGGGCTGCCGCCGGATGTGACGGCTGCTTCCTCTGCCGGGGCGGTGTCGTGGCCTGCGGCGGTTTCGGAACGAAGCTCCAGCGCTTTGTTCAGTTCGTTGATCTGGTCCTGCAGGAGGCGGAACATATCCACCACCGGGTCGGGCAGGTTGGCGTGATCCAGCCGGTCCACACGGACGCCGTCCCGCTTCACCACGCGGGCCTTGAAGCCCACTACCGTGCTGTTGGCCGGCACCGCGGAGAGCACCACCGCATTGGCGCCGATCCGGGAGTTGTCCCCCACGTAGAAGGAGCCCAGGACCTTGGCGCCGGAGGCAATCACCACATTGTTCCCGATGGTGGGATGGCGCTTACCCTTTTCTTTACCTGTACCGCCTAGGGTGACTCCTTGATACAGTACCACATCGTCGCCGATTTCGCAGGTTTCTCCGATAACAACGCCCATGCCGTGGTCGATAAACAGTCGGTTGCCGATCACCGCACCCGGGTGGATCTCGATGCCCGTAAAAAATCGGCTCACCTGTGAAATGATCCGGGCCATGGTATATCTCTTATGGCGGTAGAACCAGTGTGCGACACGGTGCGCCCAGATGGCATGCAAGCCGGAATAGGTAAACACCACTTCAAACCAGCTGCGTGCCGCAGGGTCATTGTCGAACACAGCCCGGATATCGCTTTTCATGCGTGCGAACATCATTTCACATCCCCTCTGAATACCCTTCGTTTCAGCCATCGCAGATTTTAACGGAAGTGAGCGCCGTTATTCTGCCGTAAAACGCCTTTTCCAAAATCTAACGGAAGCCAGCGCTCTTATTGCGGCACTTTGGCAGCCGATCCAGCCACTTTGGCGGAAATAGCGGCTCTCACCGCCGTTAGATCCGGAAGGAGGCGTTTATGCGGCACATAACGGCGCTGGCCGCCGTTAGAATTATCTGCCCGCTTATACGAGCCCCCAGACCTGCTCCTAAAAACTAAAAAACGCCCCAACAGCCCTTCTAATAAGGGCTGCAGAGGCGTCTATATACGCGGTCCCACTCTGCTTGACGCAACAGCTCCGCCGGACAGGCAGATTTCGATAGCGTCAACTTCTTAGCCCGGTATCGGCGGCCGGCCGGCAGGCTCTACGGGTATCCGTTCGAGCTGCAGCTCACAGGTGCATTTCCATAACGGCGGAAGACGGATGTCTTGCAGCCGGCGGCTGACGGGTTCCCCCATCAACGTCCGGACATCCTCTCTGGAGGGTTCCAATCCGATACGTACTCTCCTGATCATAGCTTGTGCTGTTATGCGGCGAAGCATGAGAATCCATAATTACTGGTTCCAGTATACGAAACTTGACGGATGAAGACAATATCCCCTTGCCGGAACCGGGTATTTTTCACCAAAATGCAATGAGTTTCCGTTCCTCACGGCTGAGGAGCGGGTTTCTCCTCCATATAAAGGCACACAACCGCCTGGGCGGCAATGCCTTCCCCTCGGCCGGTGAAACCCAGCTGCTCCGTAGTGGTCGCTTTAATGTTGATCCGGTCTTCATCGGCCTCCAGGGCATCGGCAATCACCTTCACCATCTGGGGAATGTGAGGGGCCATCTTCGGCATCTGGGCAATAATTGTTGCGTCCAAATTCCCCAGGGAATACCCCATTCCTTTGGCCAGCGCCCAAACATGCTCCATCAGCTTCACACTGTCCGCGTCCTTAAATTCCGGATCGGTATCAGGAAAATGCTTGCCGATATCCCCCTTGCCTACAGCACCCAGGATCGCGTCGGAAATGGCATGCAGCAGCACATCCGCATCGGAATGACCCAGCAGCCCGCGCTCGTAGGGGATATCCACCCCGCCGATGATACATTTCCGGCCTTCCACTAACCTATGGACATCAAAGCCCTGTCCCACACGAATCATGAATCCTTACTCCTCTCTATCGCTTCAGTCGGTATTCCGCCCACTCCAGATCCTCCGGAGTCGTAATCTTCAGATTGTGATATCCGCCCCGTACCACGTACACGGGCTGACCGGTGCGCTCCACCACCATGGCATCATCCGTTCCGGTAAAACCCTCCTGCATGGCCAATTCATGAGCAGCCAGCAGCTCCCGTACCCGGAAGGCCTGCGGGGTCTGAATTGCCCAAAGGGTGCTGCGGTCGGGAGTAGAGGCGATTTTGCCGTCCGGCTCCACGATCTTCACTGTGTCCTTCACGGGTACAGCCACCACCGCTGCTCCATACCGCTTGGCCGCTTCCAGGCATTCCGCCGTTTCATCCGGCGTTACGAAGGGGCGCACTCCATCATGCACCAGCACCCACTCCACCTCCGGGTCCAGGGCAAGCAGCCCCTGATAGACCGATGCCTGCCGCTCGGCTCCCCCGGTCACAACCGCATGCACCTTACGGAGCCCATATTCGCTGGTATAGCGGCTGCAGCGGGCTTCATCCCCGGGACCCACCACCAGCACCACAGAGTGAATATGCTCCATATGTTCGAAGGCCTCCAGCGTACGCACCAGCACCGGCTTGCCTGCCAGAGGCAGATGCTGCTTCGGCACCTGACCGCCCATCCGCAGCCCCTTGCCCGCGGCCACCACAATCACGCCTACCTGCTCCATCTCCCATATATCCCCTTACGAATGAATATGCAGCAAAAACGGAGATTGCGCAAGCAATCCCCGCTTTCCCATTACCTCTATCATATCCGTTTTACTGGGCTTTTTCCAATAATTTCGGTTTTGCAAAAATCATCCGGCCTGCAGAGGTCTGCAGCACACTGGTAACCATAACCTCCATGGTGGCGCCGATATAGTCCCGTCCGCCCTCCACAACGATCATTGTTCCGTCATCCAGATAAGCAACCCCTTGGCCATGCTCCTTGCCGTCCTTGATCACCTGAACCACAATCTCTTCCCCCGGCAGCACCACAGGCTTCACCGCATTGGCCAGATCGTTGATATTCAGCACTGGAACACCCTGCAGCTCGCAGACCTTGTTCAGGTTGAAGTCATTGGTAATCACCTTGCCCCGCAGCACCTTAGCCAGACGGACCAGCTTGCTGTCCACCTCGGAGATTTCCTCGAAATCACCTTCGTAGATCAGCACCTTCACGTCCAGTTCCTTCTGGATCTTGTTCAGAATATCCAGCCCCCGCCTGCCGCGGTTGCGCTTCAGAAGATCCGACGAATCCGCAATATGCTGCAGCTCCTCCAGGACAAACTCCGGAATCACCAGCGTCCCTTCAATAAAGCCGGTTTTGCAGATATCTGCAATCCGCCCGTCAATAATCACGCTGGTATCGAGAATCTTGCACTCTCCCCGGTTTTCCGGCTCTGCTTCCTTCTCTGCGCCTGACGGCCATTTGGAAAAAATTCCAATAAGATCTTCTTTCTTCATCCACCCTGCACGGAAGCCGGCCGCTCCAAACACCAGCGTCGCCAAAAACGGAATAAACGTTCCTCCTCCGATGCCTTCCCACAGCGGATGGGCCAACAGCGACACCAGCAAGCCCATAATCAATCCCGCTAAACCCGACACCACATGGGCTACCGGCGTCTCCTGGAGCTTAGCCTCTCCTGCCTTGAGCCACCGGCGGATAAAGACATCCGACAATTGGACAATAGCAAAAGCCGCCGCCGCCCCCAAAATCATAAACCAATACACCTGGCCCTTCAGCTCCGATACACCCAGCAGCTGGCGGACCATCTGAGCCAAAGCTCCCTCAGTATGCTGACCGGATTGATAACCTGCTGCGACCCCCGCTATCAATGCGGCCAATTGAATCCACTTTTTCAACTTGCTTCACCTCCTGCTACCAGTATGACCAAAATTTCTTTGGATAAACCTGCCATCCCCGGTGGAGGGGATCAGTAAAATTGAATTGCCTCCGGGGTTGCTATATAATGATGAAAAATACCCTCATTCGAGGACTTAACCAGAGGTGAACCATATGAGCTCTCCCAGCCTGAAGGAATTCCAGGATCAAGTCGCCGAATTACTCCTCCGTCACCGCAGCGTTCTGGATGTTCTCTCCAAGTTTCAACAGTCGAATGCCGCTGCCAACCGGGCCGTGATGAAGT
Organism: Bacillota bacterium; assembly: GCA_023391955.1. Taxonomy (GTDB): domain Bacteria; phylum Bacillota; class Bacilli; order Paenibacillales; family NBRC-103111; genus Paenibacillus_AR. The sequence continues at coordinate 5,478 of JAEWAA010000322.1, forward strand.
CGGTTACGGAATGCGGCTGTGTCCAGGTTCATGCCGGCAAACAACACTACACCCGGGATATGACGCTGGAGCAGGCCAAAGAGCAGTTGGGAACCCATCTTGAGGGACAGGTTTGCGAACATTGCAAAGAGGTCATCGAGTCCGAGCTGGGGCGGAATTTGTTTTATATGGCGTCCTTGTGCAATCTGCTGGACCTGAACTTGGACAAGGTGGTCTCCCAGGAATCCACCAAATGCTCCACATTGGGTCTGTTTAATCTTAGTTAACCTTCACCTGTTGGCTTACCAAAAACAAAAAAGCATTTATTTCCCCTTGAAGCAGGAAAATAAATGCTTTTTATTTTCATCCTATTCGGTTGTGTTACATGTTGGTCTTGTTCACCGCTTCGTCATTCTGTCCCCGGCGGCGTCCGCGGCGCTTCAGCACACGGTCCAGACGGGAGATCTGCTCAACGTTTTTTTTTAGGCCGTAAAGAGCATACAGAACCAGCGGAACGAAGATCATCTTGGAGATGGAGCCGGGAAATTTAATGGCCAGCACCACAGCTGCAATCACAACAACGGGAGTTACCCAGATAGCAGACTTGGGAATGCCGATTTTTTTGAAGTTGGGGTATTTCACGGTGCTGATCATCAGGTAGGACAGGAGCAGAGTGGACAGCACCAGCACAACCGTATTGATTTCATTGGCGAACAGAGCCAACGTACACAATACACCGCCGGCGGCAGGAATAGGCAACCCGATAAAGTACCCGGGTGTTCCGGCAACCACATTGAAGCGGGCCAGCCGCAGCGCGCCGCAGATCGGGAAGATCGCGGTAACGATCCATGCTGTAGCTTCATTCATTCCTTGGAAGGCTGTTACATACATAATGAACGCCGGTGCTACACCGAAGGAAATCACGTCGGACAGGGAGTCCAGCTCCTTGCCGAATTCGGATTGGGCATTCAGCGCCCGGGCAACCCGGCCGTCCAGCCCGTCGCACAGCATGGCGACAATGACCATGATGGCGGCAAGCTCTGTATACTCATTAAACACAAGTATGATAGCGAGAAATCCCAAGAACAAATTCCCGATGGTAAACATATTTGGTACGGACTTTCTGATCATCTCATCACCCCATGTTGAAGATTCCGATGCATGCCTTGCTATTCGGAGCCTCCTTCGTAAACTAGAATTATCTGCCGGGTGTGTACGTCCAAATTTAAATGTTTCGTAAACGAACCGCCGGATACTCCTTCATGATTGTATGCAATTTAGATATGTCTGTCAATGAATACTTGGTCTTGAATCCGTTTTAATCCTTCCTTGATCGCCCTCGCACGGACCTCTCCAATTCCATCCACTTCATCCAGATCCTCTATGGAGGCATTAACCATAAACGGCAGGTATTCAAACCGCTCCACCAGATTGGCGATGATAACTGAAGGCAGTCTTGGGATTTTGCTCAGGACCCGGTAGCCCCGCGGCGACAGCTGTTCCTCCATGGATGTGTTGGAATACGGGTAACCCAGCAGTCTGGCCAGATCATTGTGGTTCAGAATCTCGTCATTGCCGAGGCGCCTGAGGGTCAGACGGATTTCCTTGACCCGCTCCTCCGAAGGATCTCTTGCATAGTCTTTCAAAAGAAGCAGCTGCTCATACTCCGTATTGCCAACCAACTCCTCCAGCTGCATGCTGATCAGACGGCCTTCCGTACCCAGCTCATTGATGTAGCGTTTGATCTCACCTTTAATACGCAGAACCATCTCAATCCGTTGCAAAACATTGCAAACATCATGGGTAGTCACAATTTCTTCAAATTCCGCCGCTCCCAGATTGGTCAGCGCTTGGTCCAGAACCGTTTTGTACTTTTCCAGGGTTTGAATGGCCTGGTTGGCCTTGGTCAGAATCACGCCGATATCCTTCAGGGAATACCGGAGTGTCCCCTGGTACAGAGTGATGACATTCCGCCGCTGGGAGATGGAGACCACCAGCTTCCCCGTTTGTTTGGCCACACGCTCCGCCGTCCGGTGCCGGATTCCCGTTTCAATGGAGGGAATGGTCGGGTCCGGAATCAGCTGTGTATTGGCATACAGAATGCGCCGAATATCCTCGCTCAGAATAATCGCCCCGTCCATTTTGGCCAGCTCATACAGATGGTTGGGGGTAAAATCGCAATTGATGGAAAAGCCCCCATCCACGATGTCCATTAAATCCGGACTGTAGCCTACCACGATTAATCCGCCCGTTTTGGCCCGCAGCACATTCTCCAGTCCGTCACGAAAGGCGGTACCGGGTGCCACCATTTGCAGAAGTTTGCTCATTACGTCTTGTTTTTCCTCGTCCCGCCCCATGGGAAGCCCCCTGACTCTCTATTAGTAGTAATATATAATGATAGGTTATAGGTTGAATTTTCATTTACCGCGGCAGTGCCGCATCCAATGCCTCTTGAACAGTATTTACGCCAACCACGTCCATCCCCTTGGGGGGATTCCAGCCCTTGAGGGATTTCTGCGGAAGAATGACCCGCTTGAAGCCCAGCTTCTCCGCTTCCTTCACCCGCTGGTCCACCCGGGACACCCCTCTTACCTCACCGGTCAATCCGATTTCCCCGAAGATGGCATCGAAGGGCTGCGTCGGACAATCCCGGAAGCTGGAGGCAATGCTCACGGCTACAGCCAAATCCACTGCGGGTTCATCCAGCTTTACGCCCCCCGCGACATTGAGATACACGTCCTGGGTTTGCAAAAATAGTCCGTTTCGCTTCTCCAGCACCGCGATAATCAGCGACAGCCGGTTATGGTCATACCCCGTGGCCATCCGTCGGGGCGAAGGGAAGTTTGTAGGACTGACCAGCGCCTGCAGCTCCACCAGCACCGGCCGAGTTCCTTCCATACTGGCTACAACCGTAGAGCCCGCCACCCCCAAGGGCCGTTCGGATAAAAACAGCTCCGAGGGATTATTCACCTCTACCAGCCCGGATTCCCTCATTTCAAATATTCCGATTTCATTGGTGGAGCCGAACCGGTTTTTCACCGCCCGGAGAACCCGGTACGTATGATGCCGTTCCCCTTCGAAGTACAGGACGCAGTCCACCATATGCTCCAGAAGCCGCGGTCCGGCGATAGCGCCTTCTTTAGTGACATGTCCGACCAGCACTGTGGCGATCCCCTTGGATTTGGCAATCCGCATAAAGTGGGACGTACATTCCCGCACCTGGGATACGCTGCCGGGAGCCGAGGAGATAGATGGATGGAAGACTGTTTGGATCGAGTCAATCACCAGGAAGTCCGGTTCTATTTCGTCGATGGCCATTAGGATGGCATCAATATTGGTCTCACACAGCACGAACAACAGGGGGGAAATAGCGCCCAGCCGGTCTGCCCGGAGCTTGGTCTGCCGGGTGGATTCCTCTCCGGAGATATAGAGCACCTTCAACCCTTTGCGGTTCAACTCAAAAGAAGTCTGCAACAGCAGGGTGGACTTGCCGATACCTGGGTCCCCGCCAACCAGGATCAGCGAACCCGGAACTACACCTCCGCCCAGCACCCGGTTGAGCTCTATATTGTCCGTGACGATGCGCGGCTCCTTCGTACTCTCTATGTGTATGATGGAAACCGCTTTTTCTTGCGGAAGAGCTGAAATGGATGTGTGAACGCCGGCCCGCTGCGGCGCCTCCACTTCCTCCACGAAGGTATTCCAGGCTTGGCAGCCCGGGCACTTGCCCAGCCATTTGGGCGTTTCGTATCCGCATTCGGTACAGGTAAATTTCGTTTTTAGTTTAGCCATAATTTCGGATTTCCTGCGCTTTCTTTTTGTTATTCCGTTCAGCTTGACGTAAATTTAAGTTTACCATTTATTTGTATGGGCGTCCACGTAACCGCAGGCTCTTCTACTTATCTGATTCGGCATATCCCGACAAAAAATAAAGCCCCCTGCACAAAGGATTATTCCTTCGTGCAAGAGGCTTTGCAGGTTTTGACCGGTTAGTTGCGCACAACCACCAGTTCCCCTTCTTTTTCATCGATGACCAGATGGTCACCCTTGGTAATGTTGCCCTTGAGGAATTCCTCGGACAACCGATCCTCAATATGCTTCTGGATGGCGCGGCGCAGCGGTCTTGCCCCGTAGGTGGGGTCATAACCTTCCTTAGCCAGGAACTTCTTGGCGCTGTCGGAGAGCTCGAAGTCCACTTCTTGCTCCTTCAGGCGCTTGCGGAGCTCCTCCGCCATCAGGGTGACGATTTGGGCGATATGCTGTTCGTCCAAGGAGTGGAAGACGATCATTTCGTCCATCCGGTTCAGGAACTCCGGACGGAAGCTTTTCTTCAGCTCCGTCAACACCTTGTCTTTCATATTATTATATTCCTTGCCGGTATCGGCGATGGCGGCGGTGAAGCCCAGGGAGCTTTGCTTCTTGATGGTATCCGCCCCCACGTTGGAGGTCATGATGATCAAGGTATTGCGGAAGTCCACTGTCCGTCCCTTGGAATCGGTCAAGCGGCCGTCCTCCAGAACCTGCAGGAGGATATTGAACACCTCAGGATGCGCCTTTTCGATTTCATCCAGCAATACAACGGAGTAAGGCTTGCGGCGTACTTTCTCGGTGAGCTGGCCGCCTTCTTCGTAGCCCACATATCCCGGAGGCGCTCCGACCAGACGGGAGGTGGAGTGTTTCTCCATGTATTCGGACATATCGATCCGGATCACGGCATTTTCGTCGCCGAAGAGGGCTTCAGCCAAGGCGCGGGCCAACTCGGTTTTACCTACACCGGTAGGGCCAAGGAAGATGAAGGAGCCCATGGGGCGCTTCGGATCCTTCAGGCCTGCACGGGCCCGGCGGATGGCGCGGCTGACAGCCTTCACGGCTTCGTCCTGGCCGATTACCCGGTCATGGAGAATATCCTCCATCTTCAGCAGGCGCTCAGTTTCCTCTTCCGCCAGCTTCCGTACCGGAACCCCGGTCCAGCTCGCCACGATTTGGGCGATATCATCCGGCGTCACCACTGAGTCGGTGCGGCCTTGCTTTTCCTTCCACTCGTTCCTTGTGGACTCCAGCTCCTCGCGGAGCTTTTGCTCGGTATCCCGGAGAGCGGCAGCCTTCTCGAACTCTTGGCTTTGCACGGCGGAGTCCTTTTCCTTCCGGACATCCTCCAGCTTTTGCTCCATTTGCTTCAGGCTGGGCGGTACGGTGTAAGACTTCAACCGGACCTTGGAGCCGGCTTCGTCGATCAGGTCAATGGCTTTGTCCGGCAGGAAACGGTCGGTGATGTAACGGTCGGACAGCTTCACAGCCTGCACGATGGCCTCGTCGGAAATCTTCACCCGGTGATGGGCTTCATAACGGTCACGGAGACCGTAGAGAATTTGCACGGCTTCCTCCGGAGTGGGCTGATCCACCGAAATCGGTTGGAACCGGCGCTCCAAAGCGGCATCCTTCTCGATATATTTGCGGTACTCATCCAGAGTAGTGGCACCGATGCATTGCAGCTCGCCGCGGGCCAGAGCAGGCTTCAGAATGTTGGATGCGTCGATAGCACCTTCTGCGCCGCCTGCACCGATCAGGGTGTGCAGCTCGTCGATAAACAGGATGATGTTGCCCGCTTGACGGATTTCGTCCATGATCTTCTTCAGACGGTCCTCAAACTCGCCTCTGTATTTGGTGCCGGCGACTACGGAGCCCATATCCAGCGTCATGACCCGCTTATCCCGCAGTGTTTCGGGGATTTCGTTGTTGATGATCTTCTGGGCCAAACCTTCGGCAATGGCGGTTTTACCAACGCCGGGTTCACCGATCAGCACCGGGTTGTTCTTGG
>JAEWAA010000329.1 GCA_023391955.1 Bacillota bacterium
GTCTAGTAGCCTATGAATTTGCTTCTTATGTTACTAGAAAAATCCGGTTGTGTCCAATTGAAAGATCCGCACAAAAAAAGCGCCGCTCCTGTAAGGAGGACGCTTGCTCTACTTCTATGCGCGCCGCCCCTTTCGGCGGACGGTAAAATAATACACAATTAAAGGAAGCGGGGCGTGAATAAGTCCCCAAAGCCCCCATAACCAAGGGAAACGGCCTCTTTTGCGGGCATCGATAAAGAGATACAACGCTTGTGCGATCAGAATCGGCAATGCGAGCGTAATTGCCCAGACTTGTGCATCCGTCATCCTTCCCTCACCCTTCCCTTTTCTTTTTCCTTATAGGCCAATATGGCCGGGAGCAAAAAACCTGCCCCATACAATACCATAAACAGCATCGGCACCTTGAACAGCATAAGCCCCATCGCACCAAGAAGTGAGCAGGCAGCAGCCAGAAAAAGCAGCAAATCCCTCACGAACCGCTTCCGCAACATACGCCGCTGCTCCTCCAGCCGCGCAGCGAAGGCAGCGGATTCCGGCTCTGTTATGGAAACCGTCCGGTCCAATGCATCCAGACCGGAGCGCAGGAGCTCCGCCAGCTGCTGCTCCTCCTTCTCCGCAGAAAAGTGTTCATCCTTATTCATGCTTCCAGCTCCTTTCGCAAGGCCTTTGCTCCGTTATGGACCCTGGACTTCACCGTACCCGCGGGAATCCCGAGAATCTCCCCGATTTCCTCATAGGCGTATCCGTAATAATGCTTCAGAATAACCGATACCCGATGCTCCTCATCCAGTGCGGCAAGGGCTTCCCAAATTTCTGTGCCGGTTTCCCCTGCCTGCTGCGCCTGCCACCTAAGCTTACGTACAGCTTGCTCCTGCTCCAGCAGAAGCCGTTCCCTTTTTTGCTTGCGGGTATAATCGATGAATAACCGGGAGGCGATGGTCATCATCCAGGTGGAAAATCGGGATTTCCCGTTGTACAGCCGGATTTTTTCCATGCAGCGGAGCATGGTTTCCTGCGCCAGATCCTCCGCCAGATAAGGCTGCAGGGTGACTTTAACCAGATATTTGACCAAAAAGGTATAGTGCGTCTGCAGCAGGATTTGCATTGCTTGTTTGTCTCCGCGCCCGGCCTGCTCAATGAGCCTGCTTTCCTCGCCGTCCTGCAAAACGATCACCTGCTTTCTTGAACCCGCGGTAATTCGACTATAATACGATTGCCGAACAAAGATCGTTCATTCCCCAACCTAAATAAAAAACAGCCCGCTCCCAGTTTAACTGGCGGCGGACTGCCTCGAGGCTTACTGCACCAGCTCGGCGCTGCTTTTTACCGTCCAATATACAGGCTTCAATACATTGTACATCCGGGGATACCGGACCTCAATGATCATCACAACGCCGGGCCGGTTCAAGGTGACGGCATACTCATAAGCGGGCTGCTCGTACCGGTACGGAAAAGTATGCTCCGTCCCGATCACCTCCAGAGCCAGCACCGACACCTGCCCCTGCAGGAACGTGTCCGGTAAAGGCATCAGACCTCCATCCAGCCGGAGATTCTCCCGCAGGTACAGAAGGGCCGTCTCCCTGGCCGCATCCTTATCCAGATCCACCCTGCCCTGTGCCAGCAGCGCCTTGTCCACGGCTTGGGCTCCCGCATGGGCGGCCCGGTTGACACCATGCTTCAGGTCAAAAAATTGGTGCATAGCCAATTCCTCATCGGCCTGCAGCGCAAACAAGGACATGCAAAACGCAACCAGCAAAATAAACAGCAAAAGCTTGTTCATGGCACATATTCGCTCATTTTCATTCCAACCGCCCCCATCCGGTCCGAGCTTCCCGGGGAGCTGATTCCAAGAAGCCGGTCGACGCCGAACAGATTGCCGTAGGGATAAGTAATGACCAGCCGGAGGCCCTCCCCCCGGGGAAGAGGACGGTCTGGGTCCATCGGGTCCCGTCCGGAGGGAGCCGTTACCGTGTAGGTCAGGTCATCCCGGTTAAAACCTACCTGGACCAGCCGTTCCCGGGAGGCCTCCAGCATGCTGCCGTCAATATACCCGTAAGCGCCGCTGGCACCCACCTCCAGGAGATAATCCGTTTCCTTCTGCAGCATGGCTTGGCGGAGAATGAGAATATGGCGGTAAACAGGGGAAAACATCAGCCACACCAGCATCAGCGAAAACAGCAGAAACACCAATATTTGCTTCATCGTATCAAGGGTTCAGCCGTTCGATAACGGGATGAACCCTGCCCCCTCCATCCCGCACCCGACTTTCCATCCCGTCAGGACCTCCAATGGAGGCCTGGTAGATCAGCACAATCACTGCTGTCAGCAGCAGTACAACCAGCAGCTCCTTCATAAGCCGGACACATCCCTTCTGCTGATCACGGCGATATCAGGGAGGTGATTTGTGTGTTAATGGACGAACCCTTGCCCTCAATAACCGCCTTGGTGCCGGTTGACGGCGCAGTGATCACTGTGGTGAACATCACCACAACCACGATTAACAACATAACCGTCATCAAAACATTGCGCATGAAAATCCTCTCCATTCATTACTGGTATTTGGTCTTAATTCAAACCCTGAAACAAACGCTGCCCTTCCTGAACCCAGGGGTATATAAAAATTTGAAAGGTGTACATGATGGGAAGGGCTGCGATGACGAACAGCGCATACGAAGCGGATTCCTTGCGGCTGTCCCGCAGGAGCTCCAAACGCTCCTTGCAATCATCCACCCGCCGTCTGAGCAGATGGTAATAGGCTTCGTTATCGTATAGCCTTAAATAATTCAGCGTTTCGGCAAAGCCATGTCCTTCCTCCGTCCCCAACCGGAGCCGGAAGCGTTCGATAGCCGTTTCCGCATCCTGATACCACTCATTAAGCAAAAGCTGCCAATCCTGCCTGATCAGACGGGTATAGGTCATACAGCGCATCAGCTTTCCGTGCAGGGGAAGAGGAGAAGCGGCGAAGTACAAAAGCTGCCGGGAAACAGCGTAAATTTCCTCCATAATGAGATTGGCTCTCCGCTTCTGCAATTGCTCCAGAAACGGGCGGTCCAGCCACAGGCAGCACAGCAGTCCCGCCAACACAGCCAAAACCGCGTAGGGAGATATCCTCAGGAGTCGTGCTACGCCATCCCGGAAAAACCACACTGCAAGCAGAAGCAGGAGAATAACCCTCAGGGCCGCCCTTCTTCCCAACCGGTACCACTCCGGATGCACTCTCAAGCCCGCAGCCCCCAACAGCTGCCTCCGCTCCGCATCCCGTTCGCTTCCGTCCCGCCCGGGCCTGATCCCCAGCAGCAGGGCCAGCCAATCCGGCGGGGCAGAATGAACCCCGCCCCCCGGAACGCGAAAGCGCGCAACCCGGGCAGGTCTGGATATCCCTTTCAGCAAATACAGGACCGCAGCATAGCAGGAGCAAACCAGCAGCATAAGCAGCCCCGCCAGCAGGCCATACATCGTAAACTGTTCCATGTTCCTCCTCCTTACACACGCCTGATGGACAAATAAATGCCCATCAAAAGCGAGCCGAACATTAGCACAACCGCATTAAGGAGCATGTTTTTGCCCTCGGGGCTATAGAAGTAGAAGCGGATGGAATTTTCATAGTTCAGCTTCAGGTTCACACCCATAAACAGTGCCAGAAAAAATGCCGGTGAAAAGCTGGCTAACCGGATCTCCAAAAGCCGGTTCCGGGCACGCTGATCAAAAAGCTGGGCCCGGCGCATATCATCGATGAGCTCCTTCAGGCCCGAGGCCATATTCAACCCCTCCTGCAGGCCCAGCCGCATGAGATTGGCGAAATAATGGGCCCAGACATGCCCATGCTCCAGCTCGAAAATACGCAGAGCATCCTCCGGCTCCCTGCCTGCGGAAAGATTCCGCTGCAGCTGCTGGAAGCTGGGCTTCACCGTATAGGCCAGCCGGTCCTCGGCAATGACAGCCTGCAGCACATTGCGGAGATTGGGATGCTCCGTCAGCAGAAGCTGCTGGTAAAACACCTCGGCGGCAGGCAAAAATTGCAGCCGGGTACGGAGCTGCCGGGAAAGCAGCTTCATTCTAAGGACCAGGTACGGCGCAATTCCGCAGACCGGCCCCAACACCGCCACTCCCTTCAAGCTCTGGAAGAAGAACCCGCCCAGAATGATCCCCGTCAATAACAGAAGCAAACAGCAGGTGGCAAAGGCGCTTACGGAAGGGAAAAAGCGGGTTACTTCCATCATGTCCTGGAGATGCCGCCGGAAGGGAAGCCGGTGGACGAACCGTTCTGCGGCAATCCTTTCTTTGCCGGAGGACAGCCGCGAGCGGGCGGCATGCCGGTTGCCCACAACCAGCGCAAGACGCCGCAGCGTAATGAACAGCAGCATAAACAATAAGAGCGAAAGCGAACCCTGCAGGATCGTCAGAAGCACCGGTCCACCCCTCCCTTCTCCTGGAGCCGCTCCAGCTTGGCATACCCTTCAGGTTCTGCCTGCCGGATTCGCTCCCTGGACCGTTGGGATAACCCAAGCGGGTACTGCCAACTCCCGGCTGTGGGATCGTACCGGACCCAATCGCTGACTGTAACCGTCCCTGCGGCAAAGGAAAACTCGCCGATGCGGGTAATCCGGCGTTTCCCGTTAACCAAGGCCATCTCGATTCCGATCTGGGTGACATATTGGGCAATCCGCCGGACCAGCCTGGCCGGCTCCATGGCCCGGTTCTCCATCAGGCACATATCCGCTATGGCATCCGGCGCATCCTCCAGGGCGCTGGCATGAACGGTGGTCATGCTGCCCTCATGGCCCCGGGTGCAGGCCCGGACATACAGGGCGGCATCCTGATCCCGGATTTCTGCATGAATGATCCGTTTGGGGGATTGCCGGAGGGCTAGCTTAAACGCCTGGGCACCGTCATGACGGGGATCATCCTCGTCGATTTCATACTCCACACAGTTCTTCTGAGGGAAGTCCCGCTTAATCCGCAGCTCGTACCGGGATTCGATGGTTACCAGCCGCTCGTGGTCCGGCATTTCCCGGATCAGCGCCTTGATGAGGGTGGTTTTGCCCGAATTGGTGGAGCCGGTAATCACCAGATTGAAGGAGGCCCGCACCAATATCC
>JAEWAA010000330.1 GCA_023391955.1 Bacillota bacterium
AGCCAGCGCATCGAGCACTCCTTCTGAGCGTGGAAAGTGCTTGAGGATCATCTGCCGGATAAATTGCGCCTGGTTGTAGCAGCGCTGGTGATCGCCGATGCCGAAGGCTTTGCGTGTTCGGAGGACATGGAGCGTTGTTGCGGCTGCAGCCGGAATGACGCTGCCTTCTTTTCTGATCATTATTGCAGTAGCGGCGTTTTTTGCCAAAATGAACGAAAGCCGCTATGTCCAGGCCGCCTTTTACGGGCTGCGGGCTGCGGTGACAGGGCTGATTCTTTACGGTGCGGTGCGTTTTGCCGATTCCAACGGAATGATCGGATCCGTCTTCGACATGCAAATGGCTGTGGCTCTGGTGATTTTTGTCGGGTCGCTGATTGCGCTGCTTTATTATAAGATCCACCCGCTCCGGCTTATTATAGTGGCGGGGCTGGTGGGAATGGCCGTATACGGATAGCTGTTTTTACGAAAATGCTCTGTACGATGCAGGATAAAGGAGTCGTGTTTGATGCAGGCAGTGGAGCAACGGATTGCGGTGCGCAAATCCAAGGATGAGTACAGTCTGGTCCGGCAGCAGGACACGGTGGCCAAGCAGGAGCTTTTGGAGCAAAGCGGCTTGGCCCCCAGCACCTTAAACCGGATTCTGGAGGAGCTGACGGAGAAGGGGCTGCTGCAGGAGGTTGGTTTCGGTGAGTCGACGGGCGGGAGAAGGCCGATTCTTTATTGTGTTAATCCCCAGTATGCGTATGCGTTTGGTCTAGAAATATCCCGGACCCGGTCCATGCTGGTGCTGACGGATCTCCGGCAGAATATTGTAGGCTCCACCGTATGGAGGATGTCTGAAGCCGTGACACCGGATATGCTGCTGCATGAGGTTGCGGCATCCGCGCAATATATGCTGGAGGTGCGGGGCATCCCCCAAAGCCAGGTGCTGGGGCTGGGCATCGGGGCCGTTGGCCCGCTTGATCCGGCTAAGGGGCTTGTTCTGGACCCCCTCTACTTCAAAGCGCCGGGCTGGCGGGATGTGCCGGTGAAGGAGCGGCTGGAGCAGGCGTTGGGGGTTCCGGTTTATCTGGACAACGGGGCCAATGCTGCTTTAACCGGGGAATATTGGGCGGCCTCCTTCAAAAAAAGGCATCTGCTTTATGTCCACGTGGGGGCGGGGATCCGGACCTCCATGATGACCGGAGGAGCCATCGTGTATGGTGCGGTAGATATGGAGGGGGCGGCGGGACAGATGATTATCCAGGCCGAAGGAATCCCCCACAGAGAAGAAAGGGGCAACAGGGGGGCGCTGGAGTCCTATGTGTCCATCCACGCTCTCGAACGGGAATGGAATGCCCTGGGTCGGACCGGCGGCTTCGCAGAGCTGGCTTCCGCGCTGGAAGCGGAGGATGAAGCGGCTGTTGGACTGCTCCGCCAGGCTGGCGTCTGTATGGGCATCGGACTGGCCAATCTGCTGAATATTCTCCACCCGGAGAAGGTGATTCTGGGCGGGCCGGTTGCCAATCTGCATCCTGCTTTTTTTGAGACGGCGGTGCAAAGTGCCCTCCAGGGGGTCTATTACCGGCACAGCTACCAGGCGGAATTCAGCCGCGGCGAATTGGGAGAGGCAGCGATTGCTGTGGGGGCCGCAGTTCTGGTGATGAACCGGTTAACGGCTTGATGAAATCTGACGGTTTTGACGGAACCCCCTGACCTTCACACAATGCCGTATGTGCGCATACGATGGATGGAGGGCGGAAAAAAGCTTCTGTTCTTCCCGTTAAGGGCAGTGCGGAAGCCTTTTTTCGTCTGCGGGACCAGTGACCGCAAGGAAGGTCTCTGGGGGCGGAAAGGGGCTGCAGGCCATATGGCAATCACCACAAATAAGCTGATCACCCGGGTAGCGGCGGTATCCAAGGAGCTGTATGCAGCGGGCTCGCGGATTTTTCCTTCAGTCCGGCTGGCCCAGGCAATGCTGGAAACCGGAGGGCGTGTGCCATCCTGGAACAATCTGTTCGGCATCAAGGTGGGCTCTGGAGTGCCCAACGCTTATTGGGACGGCCGGTTTGTGAATCGGACAACCCGTGAGGTATTAAACGGCCAGGTGTACGAGAATGTATCGGCTGAGTGGCGCTATTACGACACCCTGGAGGACAGCATCCGGGATCACGAGCTGTTCCTGCAGGCCCCGCGGTACGCATCCGTCCGGGCGGCGCGCACACCTCTTGAACAATGCCAGGCGCTGTACGCCTCCGGCTATGCCACCGACGCTCCGGCAGAGGTGGACGGGGACCCGTCCTATTGGGAGAAATTATGGGGCATTATCCAGACCCGGGGGTTCACCAGCTTTGATACCGCGGCGGCCGCGCTGCGCAATGAGCTGCTGGAGCGGTTCGGCGCATTGGAGCTTAATTTGGGAAGGCTCGTGGTCCGGACGGAGCAGCTGGAGACCACCGGCCGTCTGCCCATGGTGCCGGAATGGGCAAAGGTAGCTGTGAATACCGCCGTCGCCCAGGGGGTTATCGATACCCCGGAGGGAGGCTCCATGGACTTCTACCGGATGCTCACTGTGCTGCACCGCCGTCAGCTTTGATCCGGCTCTTGGAGTGCGGCGTCTCCGGACCCGAAGCAGGGTTTGGTCCGGAGACTCCCCATTCCAATAAATCCTATGTCCGTCTTGTTTTCGGGGAATCGCAAACTATGTTACAATAGGTCAAATCCCCCATGGAAAGGCGGAATTGTTGACCATGCTGAAGATTGGCTCGCATGTTTCCTTTTCGGACAAAGGGTTGCTGAACGCAGCCAAAGAGGCGGTCTCTTACGGCTCCAATACCTTCATGATTTATACCGGAGCTCCCCATAACACCCGGCGCAAACCCATTGAGAACCAGTATCTGAACGAAGGCCGTGAGGTGATGGACAAGCACGGAATGGACGAAATTGTGGTCCATGCCCCTTACATTGTCAATCTCGGCTCCTTCAAGGAGGATACCTACGAGCTGGCGGTGCGTTTCCTGCAGGAGGAGATGCGGCGGACGGATTATCTGGGTGTGAAGAATATTGTGCTCCACCCCGGCGCATACACGGAGATGGATGCTGCGTACGGGCTGACCCGGATCGCTGAGGGTTTGAACGAGGTATTGAAAGGAACGGCCGACACTGGCGTGAGCATCGCTCTTGAGACCATGGCCGGCAAAGGCACGGAGATGGGCCGGACCTTCGAGGAGCTGGCGCTGCTGATCGATAATGTGGAGAACAACGACAGGCTGACCATCTGTATGGATACCTGCCATATCCACGATGCCGGTTATGACATTGTCCATGAATTCGACCATGTCCTGGAGCAGTTCGACAAAACTGTCGGATTGGACAGGCTGGCCGTGATTCACTTGAACGACAGCAAGAATCCCCGTGGAGCGGCCAAGGACCGCCATGCTCCCATCGGAGCCGGCCATATCGGCTTCAAGGCCATGCAGGCTATTGTCCACCATGAGAAATTGGGGCATCTGCCTTTTATCCTGGAGACCCCCTGGATCGGCAAAACCGACGGCAAGGAACGCCCCATGTACGAGGTGGAAATTGCCCTTCTGCGCGGGAATGTAATGGACCGCTTCGGCGAGGGGTTTGTTGAAGATGTGGAGCGGATCGGCCATTTCTTCGGTCAGGAGGGTGTCCATCACCGGGACTATATCCTGTCGGTCTGGCATGAGCTGAAGAATGACCCCAAGGCCAAAAAAGCGGACAAGCGGGAGCCCATGGAGCGGTTGTACGACCGCCTGGAGGATGCCGCCCTGTTTCCGGAGCTGACGGAGGAAGAGATTAACCAACGGCTCACCGCCTGGCTCTCCGGCGCGGATTTGCGGAACACGGCGAAGGAATAAGGCAAGGGAAGCGAAGAAAACAGGCATGAACAAGCAAGGTTAACGGGAAACGAGGAGGCTCACAAGCGTCATGAATCGATTGGCTTCAACCACGGGCAATAAGGAAGTGAAGAAGGACCGGGCCTGTATGCTCATATCCTGTCCGGACCAGCCGGGGATCGTTGCGGCGGTATCCCGGTTTCTGCATGAGCACGGGGCAAACATCGTTCAATCCGACCAATACACCATGGACCCGGACGGAGGCATGTTTTTTATCCGGATCGAGTTCGATCTGCTGGAGCTGGACAGAAGGCTGGACACTCTGATTATGGACTTCTCCGAGGTGGTAGCCAACAAGTTCAACATGAACTGGCGGATTACCCCGGAGAACCGCAAAAAACGGCTGGCAATCTTTGTGTCGAAGGAGGATCACTGCCTGCTCGAGCTGCTGTGGCAATGGCAGGCAGGGGATCTGAACGCCGACATTGCGCTGGTGGTGAGCAACCATCCGGATATGCGCGAGCTGGTGGAGTCCATGGGCATCCCGTATCATGTGGTGCCTGTAACGGCGGAAAGCAAGCAGCAGGCAGAGGAGGAGCAGATGCGGCTGGTGGCGGAGGCCCAGGCGGACTGTATCGTGCTGGCACGCTACATGCAGATTATTTCTCCTGCCTTCATCAAGCATTACAAGGGCCGGATCATCAACATCCACAATTCCTTCCTGCCTGCGTTTGTAGGCGGCAAGCCGTATGCCCAGGCGTACAACCGGGGTGTGAAAATTATCGGGGCCACCGCCCACTACGTCACCGAGGAGCTGGACGGCGGACCGATTATCGAGCAGGATGTGCAGCGGGTCAGCCACCGGGACGACGTGAATGACCTGAAGCGCATCGGACGCCACATCGAGCGGATCGTGTTGGCCCGGGCCGTGTCCTGGCATGTGGAGGACCGGATTCTGGTGCACGAGAACAAGACAGTGGTGTTTTAAAAAAGCAGCGTGGTTAGCGGGCGGGGAGTGCTTAGGAGCTGCGAGGAAATTAGTATCCGCTTTTGCTGACAAAATCCCAACGGTTAGCTCGTGCTTACGAAGCCGGCTTTCCTTTGGGAAAGCCCTGAGGGAGTTTTGTCAGCAAATTAGCGGTACTTTATTTCGTCGCAGTCTCTTAGGCGCTTCTCCGCCTCTTTTGGCACCAGAAAGCCGGGTGGGGGAGCAGGCAGGTGTATACGAAAATGCCACACGTAGTGTGTACCCCAACATTCCCGCTGCTGACGCTGCCAGGTCATGGGAGAGTCTAACGAATCTCAGCCGCGTTATTTCACCAATTTGGCCCTTTTCCTGTTTTTAACGAATCTGAGGAAGCTTATTTCCGCAAAAGGTGGCTAGAACAGGCGAAGGTGGAGGCAATAGCGTGGCTCAGATTCGTTGCTATGAACGTTTTTGTCAAGCCCTCCGGTTTGTAGGGGCGGAGCACGTGGCGCGGGAGCAAATAAACGAGCGACGGTCGGCACGCTGCTATCCGTGGGTTGGGTACCACATGGTATGCCTTCGTCAAGGAGAGCGGTGGCAAGCTAGAAACGCACGTAAAGGGAAGTTCCCTTTGTGCAAACGAATCACGCCGATTCTCTCCCAAACCTTCTTTTGCTCCCGGGCCTCGTGCTC
>JAEWAA010000358.1 GCA_023391955.1 Bacillota bacterium
GAGCCGTACATCAACGGTAATGTAGGCAGCGGCACGGTCTATGAAATGCAGCAATGGATGGAGTACCTGACCTTTGACGGGGAATCCCCCATGGCCAATCTGCGTAAACAAAACGGCCGGGAGCAGCCCTGGAAGGTGAAATATTTCGGTGTGGGCAATGAAAGCTGGGGCTGCGGCGGCAGCATGCGTCCGGAATATTATGCGGATGAATACCGCCGTTACGGCACTTACGTTCGGAACTACGGGGAGAACAAGGTATACAAATTCGCCTGCGGCGCCAATGCCCAGGATTACAACTGGACGGAAGTGCTGATGCGCGAAGCCGGCAGACATATGCACGGCTTAAGCCTCCACTACTATACCCTGCCTACAGGAAACTGGGGTGATAAAGGCTCCGCCACCGAGTTTGATTCCACCGCCTGGTTCGAAACCCTGCGCCGCACCCTGTACATGGAGGAGCTGTTAACCAAACACTCCGCCATTATGGACAAATACGATCCGGAAAAGCGCGTAGGGCTGATTGTGGACGAATGGGGCACCTGGTACAATGTGGAGCCGGGCACCAACCCCGGTTTCCTTTACCAACAGAACTCCCTGCGCGACGCTCTTGTGGCGGGCATTAATCTGAACCTGTTCCACCAGCATTGCGACCGTGTCCAAATGGCCAATATTGCACAGACAGTGAATGTGCTGCAAGCGATGATCCTGACCGAAGGGGAAAAAATGGTCCTCACCCCCACCTATCATGTGTTCGAAATGTTCAAGGTCCATCAGGATGCCGAGCTGGTGCCGGTGGAGCTGGAGAGCCCTTCGTATACCCTGGGCGCCGTCAGCATTCCGCAGCTGTCGGTCTCCTGCTCCCGCAATGCCGAAGGCAAGCTGCACCTGTCCCTGTGCAATCTGCACCACGCCGAAACCGCACCGGTGCAAGTGAGGCTGTCCGGTTTAAGCGCGGCAGCACCCGAGCTGAGCGGCCGAATTCTGGCCCATGACTCCCTGCAAGCCCATAATACCTTTGCTGATCCGGAGAAGGTGAAGCCTGAGGTTTTCACAGCCATAGAATGGAATGATGGTGTGTTGTCCGCCACTCTGCCTGCGGCTTCCGTTGTGGTAATCGCAATCGGGTAAGAATGGGCTTAGTGGAAGGAGTGGGGCAAAACATGAGGACGGGCTGCAAAGGCTGTATGGAAGTAGATGCTGATGCAGAGGTGGAGCGGCTGTGGAAGCGGATGAAGCTACGGGAGGGTGAAGCGGTCAGCGATGCGGTGTACGAAGCGCGGGTAGCCGCTTGCGAATCCTGCCCGGCCTTGCAGGGCGGCTCCACCTGCCGCTATTGCGGCTGTCTGGTCCGTTACCGGGCCCGGCTGACGGATGGGGTATGTCCTTGTCCGGGCGGCTCCAGGTGGGAGGAGCTTGTAAAGAAAGGAATTCCATAGTCATGATTCTTGTAAAGCTGTTTGCTTCGGCAAACAGTTTTTTATATGCTGTAACAAAATGAAGGAATATGACACTAATCCAATGAAGGGGGAGCGTATGGCCAAAATAAATATGAAAACCATTTATGAACAATATAAACATGATGTGTATTCCTACCTATTGAGCCTTACGCATAACAAATCCCTTTCAGAGGATTTGACGTCGGAGGTTTTTCTTGGAGCAATCAAAGCATTGCCAGCATTCAGAGGTACTTCGAGTATAAAAACCTGGCTGTTTTCGATTGCCCGGAACAAATGGTATGAACATCTGCGAAAAAGCAAAAAAGAGCTAGTCTCTATGGATTTCATGAGATTCTATTTATTGGAAGACACAAGCTTGGAAGCTGCCTTGATAACAAATGAACTCGCAGACAGGATCTATGCACTTTTAGAGCAAGAGCTGGCCATAAGCAAGGATATCGTTTTTATGCGGGTGCATGGATATTCTTATTATGAAATTGCACAGAAACACAACGTTTCAGAGAGTTCAGCAAGAGTAATTCATTTTCGCACCTTAGGCAGAATCCGGGCGCATCTGTTGAAGGAGGGATACATCAATGAATCAGATTTCTTGTGATGTTTGCTTGGATTTAATGCCGCTCGTAAAGGATGGTATTGCCAGTGAAGAAAGCTGTTCTTTGGTATTGAGCCATATTGAGGGGTGCGAACATTGTGCCAAGACCTATGGCCGAACAAAAGCGACAAATGCAGGTATGGATGATGCCGTTGTTTTGACTAAACTCAAAAAGCAAATCACACTAATTTTTCTGAGTGTTATTTTTGCCGGAACATTAATCGGGATGGCCCTCTCCGACGGTATGGGTATGTTCTACAATGCGATTATAATGCCCGTGATTGGCGGATTTGGGTACATGCTACTTCGAAAAAAAGCCTATTTAGTCCCTTTAGGTTTGTTCCTGTTTTCATTTATTTGGGTATCCATCCGGGAGATTGCTAAAGGTTTTTTGACTTACTCACCCACGTCTAACTTACTCCTTATGTCAGCCTGGTGGTCTGCTTTCTTTGCTGTATTTACTGCAATCGGTGCTTTGATTGGCTATCTTTTACATTACGCATTTAAGAAAGAGGTATAAGGAAATGAAAAGAAGAACCAAAAAAATACTAGCCGGAATAACCGGTATTGGACTAATCGTATTATTGCTTTCTTTTGTAAACAGCTTTGTAGGCAATCCCGTATCCAAGGTGTTAGCGAAAAAAGCCGCTCAACAATACATAGAGACAAATTATAATAACCTGAATCTGGAGATCCAAAAGTCCAATTACAATTTCAAATTCAACTCTTATTATGTATTCGCACAGTCCAGCACAAGCGTGGATACTGCTTTTAATATCTATGTGGACAGTTATGGAAATGTCATTCGTGATGATTATGAATTTGAGGTTGCCAATCACTTCACCACCTTCCGAAGATTGGATGATGAGCTGCGGAAGCTTGGTAACGAAATACTTGGTGGCAAGCTGGATTATGATTTTGACCATATCTCACTTCCTTTTGTCAAGGAAGGCACTTTCGAAAAGCTTGAGCGCGATATGAAGTTGGATATCCACAATCCTCCGCTACCGCTTATGGTAAATGTGGTATTGTTTAGTCATGATGTTTCTTACAGTAAAATTGCAGAGGTTGCAAAAGCGGTAGAAGCGGTATTACAAGAGGAGGATATTCCTGTCCGGGAATACAACATCCGTATTTTGCCGCTAGCTGATAAACCACAAAATGATAAACAGGCAGTATCATGGGTCAATTCACTTTCTATTTCTTCTTATCCCGCAGACCGAATGGATAAGGAGAATTTACCGTTGGCAATGGAGCAGTTTGAAACAGGCCGGGTTGCCGAGATGAATGAAAAAGGTAAAAAATGAGGTTGCATTCCTCAGCGGCCAGCTCTATAATGTTCATTAATTCGGATTGACGCGAGGAGTTATGTTATGACCAGCGCCACATTCATCTGCAGGAGCAGCCATTATTATCACAAAAAGCGTTAGCACCCCTGAAGCAATTATCCAGGGTGGGCTAACGCTTTACGCGTTGGCCTCCCTGCGGCATACAAACGCGCAGCACCATGAGGTCCTGCGCGTTTTTTATTTGCTCCGGCACACTTAAAACCGGGAGGGGTTCAAACATGCAAAACGTCAAGGGTACGATGGATTATGCAGGAAGCGAGGAGCAGCTGCGCGGACAGGTTCGCTTGTGGCTTACGGAGCTGTTCCGCATTTATGATTTTTCACCTATGGAAACTGCCATGCTGAGCAAAATGGAGCTGCTGGAGTCCAAATACGGCGGCGGCGAGGACATTCTCAAGGAGGTTTACCGGGTTAGCGACCAGGGTGGACGGCGTCTGGGGCTGCGTTACGATTTGACCTTGCCCTTCGCCAAGGTCTTGGCTCTCGATCCCTCCCTAACGCTGCCCGTCAAACGGTACGAAATCGGCAAGGTGTTCCGGGATGGTCCGGTGAAAAAGGGCCGTCTCCGGGAATTCACCCAATGTGACGCGGACATTGCCGGCATCGCCGGACCTGAGGCGGAGCTGGAGCTGTTCGGACTGGCCCGGGATGTGTTCAGCCGGGTTAATCTTCCGGTTATCATCCGGTGGAATAACCGCAGGCTGCTTCAGGAGCTGCTGGGTGTGCTTCAGGTCCCTCCGGAAATGATGCCGGGTGTGATGCTCGCCATGGATAAGGTACACAAAATCGGTGTGGACGGGGTGCGGAGGGAACTCTTGCAAAAGGGGCTGGAGGAGGCCGCGGCACTTCGGCTGCTGGAGCTTGCGGACAATGCGGAATGGACTCCCAGGCAGCTGGCTGCCGCATATGGTCTGGATTCCTCCCCCGGAGCGGAGGAAGCGTCGGCGCTTTTGGAGCTCCTGGAGACCTCCGGACTTGACAGAATGTGCCGGTTTGAGCCTTTCCTGACCCGGGGACTCTCCTTCTACACCGGCACCGTATTCGAGGTGTTCGATGCCACCGGCAGCTACACCTCCAGCCTGGCGGCAGGCGGCCGTTATGATGCCATAGCCGGGAAGCTGGCCGGCGATGCGGAGCGGGACTGCCCGGCAGTAGGCATTTCCTTCGGCTTGGAGAGTATGATGGCCATGTTGGGCGGGGAAAACGCCGGATTGGGCATGCCCGCGGCCATCGTACTGCCTGTAGGGGACGGAGCCTTGTCGGCTGCGGCCCGGACAGCGGACATGCTGCGCCGGAACGGGATTTGTACCCGGGTGGATTACACCCGCAGGAAGCTGGCCAAGGCACTTTCCTCCATCGCCAAAACCGGCATCCGGTATGTGCTGCTTATTGGACCGGAGGAAATCGCTGCGGAGCAAGTTACACTGAAGGATTTGTCTGACGGTTCGGAGCTGTCCATGCCCTTGGACAAGGCAGTCTACCTCATCGAAAAAACAGAAGACCGGCGGCTCTTTGCCTGGTAAAGGGGAGTTTGATCAGAGAGGCTTCCGGGCGGCAATCGTCCGCAGCTTGTACTCTTTTATGCCGCCACCGTCCCCATAACGCAGCGTCTCATCTATATGCCCCGTGGACAGAACGGCAAAGGAGCAGAAATGCTCCAGCAGATCCGCCTCCGAAAAAAAGTGGGCAGACTTCCCTGGCATGTATTCGTATGTACCCGGCTCAGGGCTGGGCCCTGTTCCACAATGGGAGTCTTCATCTGAGAAGCAAGTGGCATAAACCAGCCCGCCGGGCTCCAACCATTCCAGAAGATTGGCAATAAAACGCCGCCTGTCTTCCTTCAAGAACAGGTGCAGGACATCATAAGCAAATATGCCGCCTATTCCGATTTCCATTGCTCCCGGGTCCAAAACTGAACCGATATGGAAGGTGGTTTGCGGGTCCCACCTGCGGCCCAGCTCCACCGCCTCCGGGGAAAGCTCGAGTGCCTCCGTTTGGAATTCTCCGGAGAAGGCTTTGGTATTGCGGCCGTATCCGGCACCCGGCACCAGCACTCTCCGGACCCCTTCCTGCCGGAAGAGAGCCGCTGCAGCCAAGGCCGCCGGACTGGCGTCGGTACCCCAAATTTGTCCCTGTGTGCGGAATCGTTCATTCCAATAATGCTGCATCCAGCAACCGCTCCTAAGTAAAATTGATTTTCTTCCATACATGTAATCGAAATGTAACAATGCCTTCATGTTGCATTAATACAAGCCGGGTAATATATAAGCAACCCCCCTTTTTGAATATAATATATCTTAGACCCGCAGCCCCGTGGCTAGCGGGTCCTTTTTTTGTGTAAATCGTGTAGGGGATGGGACGCCTCCGCTAGATCTTACGGATCCAGAAGCCGCTATTTGCCGTAAATACGCCGTATTCCCGTTTTCGCGGACAGAGAAGCCGTTATTTTGCGGCAAACAGGGGATTTTAGCGTCCATATCCGGTAATAGCGGAACCCAGGTCCGTAAGATGACCAAAAAACCGGAAAACCGCAAAATAGCGGAACCACAGTCCGTTAGCTAACCCACCACCACGTGCCAGGTGTTATGCCATGGAGACGCTGGCGCTTGTCCGGCTACCGAGTGCCGGGTGGTTATGCCCATGGGAGCGCTGCCGCCTATGACCTCATTACTCAACGATAGTTCACTCGCACACGCTCTCCCACCGCAGCCCCTCCCAATGAGCCCCTGCCCCTCCTACCTCCCCCGGTACGCCCGTTCGTGAAACCCGGTGATGGCCTTGAACAGCTCCCGTCCGTCCTCACTCAGCGCCTCCCGGCCCGGAAACGACAGCGCCAAAGCGCGGTACGGCTCCGGCACCCAGATGTATTGGTGCACATATCCGGTCAGCCGGAAGCCGCATGCCTCCCAGAACCGGATACGCGCCCGGTTGATCTCCGTCTCCTCCGCTTCCGCCTCCACAACAATGCCGCGGCACCAGGGAAACGCCTCCGCCTCCTGGCGGATATCCGCCAAAAAACGTTTGCCCAGCCCTTTTCCCCGCTGCTCCTCCGCAACCGCCAAATAATCAATGATCCAAATGCCACGGGTCTGATCCGGCCCGGATAACGCCATGGCCACAGGCTTGCCGTCCAGCCTAGCCAGATGAAGCCGGCACATGTCCTTGCGGAACATGGCGCGGATGATCCGCTCCGGCTTGCGGCCATGCTCCGGGAATGCTGCAGCGTAGACCGGCTCAGCTTCCTTCCACAAGTTCTCCTCCCACTCACCTGAGGAGCAATAGGAATATTCCGCCGTTCCACCTGTTATTTCTTCCGCCAACCCAACCACCGCCCATTTAGAATCCAACTGGCCAGAAGGCCTGCGATCAGCCCCCAGAAAGCAGAGCCCACTCCCCCGATGGTCAAACCCGACACCGTCACCAGAAAGGTAATCAGCGCGCTGTCCCGGTGTACAGGATCGCTCATGGCCCCGGTCAAACTCGACCCCATGGAAGCCAAAAGCGCCACTCCGGCAATCACCGCCACCAGCTCGGCCGGAAAAACCGAGAAAACCGAGACAATGGCCGCCCCCATCAGGCCAAACCCTACATAGAATAAACCGCATGCAATACCGGCCACATACCGTTTGCCGGGGTCATCATGGCTCTCCTTGCCCGTGCAGATGGCTGCTGTTATGGCAGCCAGATTAATCCCGTGGGAGCCGAAGGGAGCCAGCAGAATAGACTTGAAGCCCGTCGCCGTAACCAATGGTGTGGCCGGAAGCTCATAGCCGTCGGCACGGAGCACCCCCATGCCCGTAGCGTTCTGGGAGGCCATGGCTACGATGGCCAGAGGAATGCCAAGCCCTATCACCGCGTTCCAGGAAAAAGCCGGTGTAGTCCACACCGGATAAGCCATGCTGAAGGCTACACCGCCGAAATCCAGCCGCCCCAGGCAAAAGGCAATACCCAATCCCGCAAACAGGGTGAGCATGGTGGCGTAGCGGGGCAGCACTCTTTTGCAAACCAGAAAAATCACGATAAGCGGCAGCACCAACAGCGGCAGCTGCTTCATGGAGACGAACATGTCTACACCGAATTTCATCAGAATGCCGGCCAGCATGGCGGATATAATCCCCTCGGGCACCTGCTTCATCAGATAGGAGAACACCCCTGTCAGGCCGAACAGTGTGACGATTACCGCCGCCACAACAAAGGCGCCGATGGATTCCGCATAGGAATAGGCGCTCCAGCCGGAAACCAGCAGCACCGCTCCCGGCGTGGACCAGGCCAGGATGACGGGAGCGCGGAAATAGGCAGATAACGCCATCCCCGTTAAGCCGCTTCCGATGGCTATCGCCCAAACCCAAGAGGATAACTGGGCCTCCGACAGCCCGATCAGCTTCGCCGCCTGAAAGATAATTAATAACGGTCCGGTAAAGGACACGGTTACGGCGATTAAGCCCGCTACAATGGCGGAAACGGAAACATCCCCCTTGGCCGGCCAAACACGTTTGACGGTACGAACTTGCACCTGCTCCACTGTTATTTCCCCCTTAATTTGAAACTAATTGTACTGGTTTAGCCGGAGGAGTTCAAATCCTTTCTTCCCGGGTAAAGTTGCTTAGTGGGCTTGGTTCTCGGTATACTGGAGTTCAATACATTTTTATTGGAGGCGATACCACGTTATGGACGATGACCCCGAGCCCCGAGAGGTGTTGTATGCACTTCTTGTTTCCCGGCTTCGTCAGAGGATTGTTTATGTAGGCTTCAGGACAAGATATTACATAAGGATCTGATGCCTCATTTGAGGGCAGTGATTATCGTATCGCAACTTTCAAATGATGGAGGAGGATTTATTCATGGCTGTTGAAATCATCATATTGGTGCTTCTGATTATTCTGAATTCCTTTTTTGCCGCATCCGAAATGGCCCTTATCTCCCTAAACGATAACCGCATCAGGGCAATGGCTGACGGTGGCCACAAAAAGGCCATCAAGCTGCAGGCGCTGCTTTCCGAACCAACCCGGTTTTTGTCCACTATCCAAATCGGCATTACCCTGGTGGGTTTTCTGGCCAGTGCCTTTGCCGCGGAGCGTTTCGCCGGACAGCTGGGGCAGGCCTTGTTCAATTGGGGGCTTCCGCTGCCGCTTCCCGTTCTGTCCACCATATCAATAGTGGTGATTACCCTGGTGCTGTCCTACTTCACCCTGGTAATCGGGGAACTGGTGCCCAAACGGATTGCCATGCAAAAGGCGGAGCCTATCGCCATGTTCGCTGTTGGACCGTTGACGGTTTTGTCCAAGGTTACCCTGCCCTTCGTGAAGCTGCTCACCGCTTCCACCAATGTGCTGCTGCGGGCCTTCGGCATTGATCCTAACGCCAACAAGGAAGAGGTCACTGAGGAAGAAATCCGGATGATGGTGGATGTGGGCAACGAAAACGGCAGCATTCAGGAATCCGAACGGATCATGATCAACAATATCTTTGAGTTCAACAATAAAGTGGTTTCGGATATTATGACCCACCGCACTCACGTTGTCGCCATTCCGCATTATATCCCGCTGCCCCAGCTGGTGGAACTGGCCTCGGCGGAAAAGTACAGCCGTTTCCCGGTGTATGAGAATGACTTCGACAATATTATCGGCGTTCTTCATACCAAGGATCTGATTCCGTATCTGAATCCGGCTACCCAAGAGGACTTCAAGCTGGATAAGCTGCTGCGCCTCCCCTACTTTGTTCCGGCGGCCAAGCGGATTGATGAACTCTACCGGGATATGCAGAAGAACAAAATTCATATCGCCATTGCCATCGATGAATACGGCGGAACCACAGGCATTGTGACCATCGAGGACTTGCTGGAGGAAATTGTGGGCAATATCTTCGACGAGCACGACGAAGAGGAGCGGGAGTATGAGAAGCTGGATGACCATACCTTCGTCTTCGACGCTTTGTCCAACATCCGCGATGTGAACCGTTGGCTGGGAAGCAAGCTGCCTGAGGATGATCATGATACCCTAAGCGGCTTCATTATCGGAGAGCTGGGACGTATCCCCAAAACCGATGAGCGCCCGGTGATTGAATTTGAGGATCTGGTTATCAAGGTGGAGGAGGTTGTGGAAAACCGCATCGGCCAGGTGAAGGTTTACATTACCCCCGATAAAAATGACGTGGTGCAAGAAGCGGATTAACATATACTTATCCCCCAATGAATTAAAAACACCCGGAGGACAGCAGTTAGCTGCCTTCCGGGTTTTTTGCATCAGACGTTATTTAGATGGATAAGCTTACTTAGCCCGTTTTGCTCTTGCCTTGCGGATCAGGGCCAGAATTTCGCCGTAGTTGTTGGGCACTTCCCGGG
>JAEWAA010000375.1 GCA_023391955.1 Bacillota bacterium
TTAACCAAGGCCCGCTGAAACCCGGCGCCGGAGTAAAGAAGGAACTGCCGGATGTCGGCTGCATGCATATTACCGGCATCGTCAATGTGGGCGGTTTTATGGAATATCTGGTGCTTCAGAATACCCGTCTTTCACTGGTGATGAATATGGCTGATGTTATCTCACGCGGCATTCATATGGCCTTCCTCCAGACAAGGCGCCTTATGATGACGCCCCCTCCCGCCGAGCTGCCTGGATCTTTGCTGCAGTTTGAGCGATAATCTCCTTCTCCTCCGGTGTCAGCGTATAGCTGGAGGCTCCTTGCTCAACCGGCTTGGCATAAAGATAAGATTCCTCCCGGTTATGAATCCCTGTGAGCACCAGACCGTTCTGGTCCTCGTCGGTGATGGCGATGGAGAAGCTGAGATCGCTGCCCTGCTGGGAAAAGGCATTGTACCTTTTCATGGCCACATTGGATTTCATCGTTCTCATTCTGCTGCGGATGCCGTTAAGCGCATCCGCTTGTTGTTTGTTTTCCTCACGTAACGCCTGAATGCACTCCTGCATGGCCAAAAGCAATTCATCTACATTTTCCACTGAGGCGTTGCCGATGAGCTTCT
This sequence comes from Bacillota bacterium, assembly GCA_023391955.1. Lineage (GTDB taxonomy): Bacteria > Bacillota > Bacilli > Paenibacillales > NBRC-103111 > Paenibacillus_AR. The sequence continues at coordinate 600 of JAEWAA010000375.1, forward strand.
TGTACCTCTTTTTCATTCCGGACAATTTGGCCAAGGCGACAATAACCAGCACCAGCACAATCAGCAATACGACCGCTATTGCCCCCATAATCATTACCATCATCATATCATCCATGCTGCATCACCTTATAGTCCTTGTCTGATTTCCTTCACAGCGCCGATCAAGGCGTCCACTTCCGCATCCGTGGAGAAGTACCCTACACTTGCCCGCACCGCTCCCGTTTCTGTCGTCCCCGCCGACTGGTGGGCTAACGGAGTACAATGATATCCGGCCCGTACCGCAATTTGAAAGGATTGATCAAGAATAAATGCTACCTCTGAAGGGTCTGTACCTGCCAAACGGAAGGCAACGATCCCTGTTCTAGGTTCTCCTATTTCCGGTCCCAGCAACTCGACTCCTTCAATTCCCATTAGGCCTTCCATCATTCTCCGGACAAGCCCGCTTTCCTTGGCATGAATGACCTCTACCCCTTCACGCAAGACAAACTTCACACCCTCACCCAATCCTGCAATGCCCGGCGTATTCTGTGTTCCCGATTCATATCTGTCCGGTCTAACCTGGGGCTGGTCAACAGCCTCGGATTGGCTGCCTGTCCCTCCATGGTGCAGAGGCTCCAGCTCTACATCCGGATGAATGTACAACCCTCCCGTTCCCTGAGGCCCCAGAAGCCCCTTGTGGCCTGGGAAGGCCAATAGATCAATGTTCATGCCCTCGACGTCTACAGGCAGGATTCCGGCGCTCTGAGCGGCATCCACAAGGAAACGTATCCCCTTGCGTTTGCAGATGGAGCCAATGTCGGCAACCGGCTGAATCGTACCCAGAAGATTGGAGCTGTGAGTGACTGCAACTAGTCCGGTATGCGGACGGATTTCCTTCTCCAGCTCATCCAACCGGATCCTCCCCTCCCGGTCTGTTTGGAGATACGTCACTTCTATACCCAGCTTCCGCACCAGATACTCCAAGGGCCGGCGGATAGAGTTATGCTCCACAGTGGTACTGATCACATGCATACCGGGCTTTACATAGCCCTTAATCGCTAAATTCAAGGCTTCCGTCGTATTCGCCGCGAAGGCAATGTCATTGGCGTTGCGGATATGAAACAGCTTGGCCAACTGCACACGGGTTTGGAATAAAATCCGGCTGGCTTGAACAGCCATTTGATGGCCGCCTCTTCCCGGATTGGCTGCAGACTCCTGCATACACTTCACCATTGCCTCTGTAACCTGCGGCGGCTTCGGCCAGCTTGTTGCGGCATTATCCAAATAGATCACTACACCCACTCCCCTCGCCAGCGACTTCATATCCTACCTTTAAGACAACGAAAGCATACCCGGCCTTTACTCAGGATTCAAGGCGAATTCAGGTATGCTTCAGGTGCTCGATCAAGCTATTAACTTATTCTTCCTTGAAGCAGTTCCAATATTCTTTCCAAGTCATCCTTGGAATAATAGGAGAATTCAATTTTCCCTTTATTCTGCATCTGAGGCTTTATCTTCACAGCTGTTCTGAATATGCTCCGCAGATTTTCCTCCACCTCATCCATAAACGGATCTTTCTTCCGTGCTTTCAGGGGCTTAACTGCTTCCTTGGTTTTGGTTTCCTCAAGCTGCTGAATGGCTTCCTCCAGCTCGCGCACACTCCACTGCTGCTTGATACAGGTGTCAGCCAGCTCCTTCTGCTTAGGCTCTCCTTTAACCCCGGCGATTGCTCTTGCATGTCCCATGGAAATTGTTCCACGTGAAACATATTGCTTGATCTCTTCCGGGAGCTGCAGAAGCCGCAGGAAGTTGGCAATATGCGAACGGCTTTTGCCAACCTTCACAGAAAGCTCTTCCTGGGTCAGCTTGAATTGATCTATAAGCGCCTGATATGCCAGGGCTTGCTCCATGGCGTTCAGATCCTCACGCTGCACGTTCTCGATGAGAGCAATCTCCATAACCTGCTGATCGCTGAACTTCCGGACAACTGCCGGAATCGTAGTCAGGCCACATACCTGGGAAGCCCGGAAGCGCCGCTCACCGGCAATAATTTCGTAGCCTTTAAGTACAGTGCGGACAATAATCGGCTGAATAACCCCATGTTCCTTGATGGAAGCAGCCAATTCCTGAATGCTCTCTTCATTAAAGGTTTTCCGGGGCTGATATGGGTTGGCCCGGAGCTGCTGTATTGGAATTTCAATTACCTTATCATCTTCACTGACATTTAACGACGGGATAAGAGCATCCAAGCCTCTTCCTAAGCGCTTATTCACTCATAATCACTTCCTTTGCAAGCTCCATATAAACCTCTGCTCCTTTGGAACGGGGATCATATGTAATAATAGATTGCCCATGGCTTGGGGCTTCGCTTAAGCGGACATTCCGCGGGATAATCGTTTGATAGACCTTTTGTTGAAAATACTTTTTAACCTCTTCTATCACCTGAATCCCCAGATTGGTTCTGGCGTCAAACATCGTCAGCAGAACACCTTCAATTTGGAGCGTTGTGTTCAAATGTTTTTGAACCAGACGGACGGTATTGAGAAGTTGGCTCAACCCTTCCAAGGCGTAATACTCACACTGGATCGGAATGATAACGGAATCCGCAGCTGTAAGAGAGTTGATGGTCAAGATGCCCAAGGAGGGCGGACAATCAATGAGAATATAGTCAAACATATGCTTTACCAGCTGCAAAGACTTCTTTAACCTTACTTCTCTGGAGATGGTGGGCACCAGTTCGATTTCGGCACCGGCCAATTGAATGGTGGCGGGGATAATTTTCAGGTTATCAATATTGGTAGGGACAATAGCATCCTTGGGGTGAACATCGTTAATAATTACATCATAAATGCAGTTGCTGACATCCGCCTTATTCACTCCGATTCCACTGGTGGTATTCCCTTGCGGGTCAATATCCACCAGGAGCACCCTTTTCCCTAAGCTTGCCAGGGATGCGCCTAGATTCACGGATGTGGTGGT
>JAEWAA010000389.1 GCA_023391955.1 Bacillota bacterium
GGGTAAAGCTGATTGTCACTGTAGATACGGGCATCAGCGCCAAGGAAGAAATTGCTTATGCTGCCGGGTTGGGCATGGATGTGGTGGTGACCGACCACCATGAACCGCCTCCGGAGCTGCCGGATCAGGCGGTTGCTCTGGTGAATCCCAAGCAGCCGGATTGTCCGTATCCGTGCAAGGAGCTGGCGGGAGTAGGTGTGGCCCTCAAGCTGGCTCATGCGCTATTGGGCGAGCTGCCCCGGGAGTGGCTGGAAATTGCGGCTATCGGTACGGTGGCGGATCTGATGCCCCTGGTGGATGAGAACCGGCTGATCGTCAAGCTGGGTCTGGAGCAGATGCGGCACACGGCCAATCTGGGGCTGAAGGCGCTTCTGGATGTGGCCGGAGTCGAGCGGGGTTCAGTCAATGAGGGGCATATCGGCTTCTCCCTGGCGCCGCGGATTAATGCCAGCGGCCGGATGCAGCATGCGAATCTGGCGGTGCGCCTCCTGACTACCGAAAGTGAGCAGGAGGCAAGCCATCTGGCCTACGATCTGGATGTGCTGAACAAGGAACGCCAGAAAACCGTAGAGGACATGATGAAGGAAGCCATGGCTCTGCTGGATGGCCGGGACATGGACAGCCAGCGGGTAATTATTGCAGCCAAGGAAGGCTGGAACGTGGGTGTGGCCGGCATTGTTGCCTCCAAGCTATTGGAGCGGTTCTACCGTCCGGTCATCGTGTTCGCCATCGACGGAAAATCCGGTCTGGCCAAAGGTTCGGCCCGCTCCATCGCCGGGTTCGATATCCATCATGCGTTAACGGAATGCAGCGATCTGCTGGAGCATTTTGGCGGGCATCAGGCAGCCGCAGGATTGACACTCCGGGCGGACTTGATCCCCGAGCTGGAGAGCCGTCTCTCCCGGTTGGCATTGGAGGAGCTGCAGCAGGAGGATCTGACCCCGATTATCCAGGCGGACCTTTCATGCTCCTTGGCCGAGACCACACTGTCCTGCATTGAGCAGCTCAGTGTGCTGGCCCCTTTTGGAAGTGGCAACCCGTCGCCCAGGTTTGTGTTCAACAAGCTGCGTATTGCCGGCAAACGGACCATGGGCAAGGACCGGCAGCACCTGAAGCTGACGCTGGAGGAGCCCGTGGAAGCGGCGCCTGCCTGCAGTGTGGAAGCCGTCAGCTTCAATTGCGGCACGGCGGCAGAACGTCTGGCCATGGCTTCCTCCTTGGACCTGGTCGGGGAGCTGTCGGTGAATGTGTGGAACGGCTCCCGCAAACCGCAAATCCTGATCCACGATATGCGGATCAGCGAGCCTCAGGTATTTGATTGGCGTGGGACCGCTGCACGCAAAGGAATGCGTCCGCCGGAGCTACCGGAGGGGAGCGGCATCCTGATCTTTTATCGGGAAGCAGCGGATGGTTTGCCGGAGGAGTGGCGGCATTTCCCGCTGTGGCTGATAGAGGATGGGATGGAGGAGGACCCGCGTCCCATGAACCGGACAGCCCTTCTGGCTGACGTCCGGGACCTTCGGGATGTTGTGCTGTATACTCTGCCCTCGGGCAGGGAGTCTCTGGACAAAATAGTGGCATTGCTGGACAAGCTCCGCAGGGTGTATGCTGTATTTGCCGATGCCTCCGGTGTAGGAGGAGCCAGGCTGCCGGACAGAGAGGCATTCAAGCAGTTCTACGCCTTACTCGTCCGGGAAAAGGAGCTTAATGCCGGAGATGCCCGGGTATGGCCCGCTTTGAAAAAACGGTTTGGTTTGGAGGAGCCTGCAGCCCGAATGCTTCTGGCCATATTTGAGGAGCTGGGTTTTGTCAGGAAAGAAGGTTTGGTGTATTACGCGGCGGAAGCCGTCCAGAAGCGGGATTTGACCCAGTCGGCCCTGTACCGGCGGATGATGAATCAGGACCGCATGGAGCAATTATACATTTACTCCACCGCCGCCGAGCTGCGGGAGCTGATTTTGGAAGCCCGCTCCGACGGTGAAGAGTCCACTTTAGAAAGCAAACGGAGGATGAACCGATGAACTTTAAAGATTACATCCGGGTGATCCCGGATTTTCCCCAGCCGGGCATCAGCTTCAAGGATATTACTACCCTGCTGCAGGACGGAACGGCCTACAGGGCTTCCATTGAAGCGCTGAAGGAATTGGTCAAGGAGAAGGAAATCGACCTGATTGCCGGACCCGAAGCCAGAGGTTTTGTGGTGGGAGCGCCGCTGGCGTATTCCCTCGGAGTAGGCTTTATCCCCATCCGCAAAAGCGGCAAGCTGCCTGCTGAAACCATTGAAGAGGACTATGCCCTGGAATACGGCAAGGACAAGCTGGCCATGCATGCCGATGCCATCCGTCCCGGCCAGAAGGTGCTGATTGCCGATGATCTGTTGGCTACCGGCGGAACCATCTCTACCTCGGTGAACCTGGTGCGCAGGCTGGGCGGCGAGGTGGTAGGCGCAGCTTTCCTGATTGAGCTGGAGGAGCTGAACGGCCGCGGCAAGCTGGATGGAATTGATGTGTTCAGTCTGTTGACGTATTAAGGATCGTATATGGGAGGCAGCCGGATTCGGCTGTCTCTTTTTTTGAAGTTGCGAAGCGGCCATCAAACGCCGAATTTGCGTGTAAGGGGGTCTAAGTTCCGTTAGCTTGCCGGAAACAGGTATTTTGGCGGCTAAGCGCTTCTCAGTTCCGTTACACTCGCGAGCATAAGAAGAATCCCTCCGCACAAACAAAAAAGCCCGGGAGTCCCGGGCGTGATGTCATGTGGAGTGTATGGATAACTTCTTAGAATGCGTATTGGCGGAACAGCTCTGCAGTTACATTCTCATCGGAGGCTTCGACTTGGAAGCCCTTTTCGCTCCAGCAGGTATGGCTGGCTTCCTCGGTTTCGCAGGAATGGGCGCCTTCACAGGTGTAGCAGAAGTGGAGCAGGCTTTGAGTGGTTTTGGTTTCGTGTTGATGCATTACAGCCACGTCCTCTCGAATTAGTATGAGCTTAGCTTACCACAAGAGGGACACTTATATTGTGATTTATTTCACATTTCATTAGAATTATTATTAGCAAATAAAACCAGCCCGGCTCTGCTGCCAGAACCGGGCTGTTGAGGATCATATTTTGTTCAGTGACTATTCGTTCATCAGGTTGAGCTTTTCCAATGCTTTGAAGAAGAGGCTCATAACAATGGCGATCACGGTGGCCAAAGCCATCCCCTTCATGCTGAAGGTGCCCCAGGTTAAGCTTGCGCCGCTGATGCCGATGACCAGCACGATGGTGGTCAGAATAATGTTCACGGGTTTGGAATAGTCTACCTTCGATTCAACAAGCATCCGGATACCCGAAGCAGCGATGATACCGAACAGCAGCAGGGATACGCCGCCCATCACCGGGTTGGGGATGGATTGGATCAGCGCGGCCAGCTTACCGCAGAAGGACAGGATAATGGCGAAGATAGCGGCGCCGCCGATGACCCAGATAGAATAAACCTTGGTCAGGGCCATAACGCCAATGTTTTCACCGTAAGTGGTATTGGGTGTGGAGCCGAAGAAACCGGACAGAACAGTGGAAATACCGTTACCGAAAAGCGAACGGTCCAGACCCGGGTCCTTGGCCAAATCCTTGCCGACAATGTTGCTGGTTACGACCAGATGGCCAATATGCTCGGCAACAACAACTAGCGCTGCAGGTGCAATGGTGGCGATAGCCGTCCAGCTCCATTTGGGGGCGTAATGCTTGGGCAGTTCAAACCAGCCTGCTTCCTTAACAGCTGTGAAATCGATCATGTCATAACCCAGCCAAGCAACCAGGTATCCGACGATAATACCAATCAGGATCGGGATGATTTTGAAGAAGCCGCGGAACATAACGTTGCCGATCACAACAACACCCAGCGTAATAATGGCTACTGTAATAGCTGCTGTATCAAAAGGAACATCCTCCGCCTTAATGAAACCGGCTTGTCCGGCTGCAACCGGAACCAGCTCCAAGCCGATAACCGCTACGATGGCGCCCATGGCTGCGGGAGGGAAAACCACGTCAATCCAGCTAGTGCCCGCCATCCTTACAATGAGAGCGACCACACAGAAGATGACGCCGACCACAATAAAGGCACCAAGTGCATAATGATAGCCTTCAATACCGGAATATTCTTTCAGGACGGCAGTGACAGGGGATAAGAAAGCGAAGCTGGAACCCAGATAGGCAGGAATTTTGCCGCGGCAGATCAGGATGTACAGGAGGGTGCCGATACCGTTCATTAACAGTATGGTGGCGGGGCTTACGCCAAAGATAATCGGGACCAGCACTGTTGAGCCGAACATGGCGAACAAATGCTGGATACTTAAGGGAATGCTTTCTGCGAGCGACGGGCGCTCGTCAACCTGGATAACACGCTGCACGTTCAAATTCCTCCTGATTCGTGATAAAATAACGTTTCGACAAATCTTTCAGTTTTTCTCCAACGAACATATTAACAGAAATCAATGGCATTGGATATGCCTTTCTTCCGCCATGTCAGGTATTTTTCACAGGGGGCCGGAAATCCTTCCGGATATGAGGTTTTGCCGCTTCGTACCGCAGGAAATGAACCTGCCTCTATAAAGTGCTACAATTAATGATAATTTTACAAAATGCATCAGGTTTATGTCAGGTATTCTTGACGGGCGGTAGGTTTCAAGGGCATAATGAATTAAATCGACATAAAAGGAAAGGATCTCTCGCGAATGAGCATCGAGCAGCTCCTGGAGAAAGCCTCTGCATACATGAAAGAAAGCGACCTCAAGCGAATCAGGGAAGCTTATGATTTTGCTGAGCGTGCCCATTCCGGGCAGCTGCGCAAATCGGGAGAGCCTTATATCCTTCATCCCCTTGCGGTAGCAGACATTCTGATCGGCATGAATATGGACACCACCTCGATTATCGCCGCCCTTCTGCATGATGTGGTGGAGGACACAACCGTGTCCTTGGACGTGGTGGAGCAGCAGTTCGGTCATACCTGCGCCATGCTGGTGGATGGTCTGACCAAGCTGGAGCGGATCAAGTTCAAAACCAAGGAAGAGCAGCAGAATGAGAACTACCGGAAGATGTTCGTGGCCATGGCCCAGGACATCCGCGTGATTCTGATTAAGCTGGCCGACCGCCTTCATAATATGAGGACCCTGAAATTCCAGTCGGAGGAGAGCCAGCGCCGGATCGCTGACGAAACGCTGGAGATTTTCTGTCCCATTGCCCACCGGCTCGGTATCTCCGCCATCAAGTGGGAAATGGAGGATATCGCCCTTCGGTACCTGAACCCCCAGCAGTATTACCGCATCGTCAATCTGATGCAGAAGAAGCGCGCGGAGCGGGAGCAATACATCGCTGATGTTATCCAGAAGATTAATGAAAAGGTAAGCGAGATGGGGATCGACAGCGATATCTCCGGACGCCCCAAGCATATTTACAGCATCTATAATAAGATGACCGTCAAGAGCAAGCAGTTTAGTGAAATCTACGACCTGCTTGCCATCCGTGTCATTGTGGACAATATCAAGGACTGTTATGCCGTTCTCGGCATTATCCATACCTTATACAAGCCGATGCCAGGCCGGTTTAAGGACTATATTGCCATGCCCAAGGCCAACATGTACCAGTCTCTGCATACCACGGTGATCGGACCTACGGGCGAACCCCTGGAGGTGCAGATCCGCACCTGGGAAATGCACAAAACCGCGGAATTCGGTATTGCCGCCCACTGGGCCTATAAGGAAAACGGCTCCCAGCCGGTCACCGCAAGCTTCGGCACCGGGAACAAGATGAACATGTTCACGGATATCCTGGAGCTGCAGCAGGAAGCCAGAGATGCGTCGGAGTTTATGGAATCCCTGAAGGTGGATTTTTTCTCGGACCTGGTATTTGTGTTTACTCCGAAGGGAGAGGTCATTGAGCTGCCGGCTGGATCGGTGCCTCTGGATTTTGCCTACCGGATTCATACGGAGGTAGGCAACCGGACCATCGGAGCCAAGGTTAACGGGCGGATTGTGCCCTTGGACCACCGGCTCAAAACGGGAGATATTGTGGAGATACTCACCTCCAAACACTCCTACGGGCCCAGCCAGGACTGGCTGAAGCTGGCCCAATCGTCCCATACCAAAAGCAAGATCAAGCAGTTCTTCAAAAAAGAGAAGCGGGAAGAAAATGTGGAGAAGGGTCGGGATGCCATCGAGCGGGAAATCCGCCGCATTGGCTTCGAACCCTCCCAGGTGATGACCGACGACAAGCTTATGGAGGTTGCCGGCAAGTTCAACTTCCATGATATCGATGATATGATGTCCGCTGTTGGTTTCGGCGGGATTACTGCAGCACAGATTTGCACCAGATTGACGGAGAAGCTGCGCAAGGAGAAGGAGCAGGAGGAGACCCAGCGGCAGCTGGAGGAGGCGGCCAAGGAGGTCAAAACCGCTCCTGCCGAGAAGAAGGGCCGTCCCACCCACGGCGTCCGGGTTATCGGCGTGGACAATGTCCTGGTCCGTTTCGCCCGCTGCTGCAACCCTGTGCCGGGTGACAGTATCATCGGCTACATTACCCGCGGCAGAGGGGTCTCCGTACACCGCAACGATTGCCCCAATATTCCTACGGGTGACGGGGATGAGGGCAACCGGGTTATCGAGGTGGAGT
>JAEWAA010000480.1 GCA_023391955.1 Bacillota bacterium
TTGAGTTTATCCCTCCCACGGTCTCATCTATGACTTCTTTCTGCCGATTCTAGAAGTATATCAATTATTCTATCAGATTATCGGGCCTGTTCAAAGACAAGGGTTTCTTAAAAAACAACAAAGCCCCCTGCAAGAAAGACCGGATGGGTCTTTCATGCAGGAGGCTAAGAAGCATATACGCACTTATTTAGTGATCGCAATTCTCCACTTGGCCCTCTTCATCCTTCATCTTGAAGGAGCTGCCGCAGCCGCAGGAAGCAATGGCGTTGGGGTTATCGATGGTAAAGCCGCCGCTCAGGCCCTCTTCCTTGAAGTCGATTTCCACACCGTCCAGGTAGCGGGCGCTGCTTTCCTCCACTACAACCTTGAGACCGTTAATGGTGAGAATCTGGTCCTCGGAATGCTCTTCATCGTCGAAGCCCATGGAATAGGAAAAGCCGCTGCATCCGCCGGGGCGCACGCCAAGCCGGAGGAACAGGTTCGGCGTATCCTCCGCCTCCAGCAATTCTTTAATGCGGCCGGCTGCCGAGTCGCTGATTTGAATCATGGTTGATCCCTCCTGTAATTGTCGCCTTTAGCTTCAGTATACCCCCAACAGGGGCACGCCTACAAGGCGAACCGGAGGAAAGCCTAGAAGCCGCGGCCCAAGGAGCGTTTGATCCGCATTCCGCCGGTCAGGGCATAATATTGAAGCAGCAGCTCGTCCAGCATTTGGCTGGCCTTCACCACCGCAGGGTGCCGCACACCCAGTTCGTCGGCAAGACGGTTCATCTGGGCACGGGCGGATTCGATTTCGGTTTGAATATTTTTTTCCGTATTCGGACATTTCACGCTTAACATTTCTCAACCATACTCCTTATACTCTATCGTATTTCTATATGGTTCGACTGAATATGCCGCTAGATTCTACCTAAAAGTTCACACAAGAGTATAGTATACAGCAACGTTGACGCAAAGGAAATATTCCATTCGACTTATTTGCAGAATTTGCCTCATTGGGAGATTAGTTCCTTGCCAATTTCGTATTGCCCCTTCTTATGGGGAAGTTTATAATGAAAAGATAAATTTGAATTTTTTATGACAAGTCATTCCATTTCACTTCGATAACCATTGGAGGGGTCGCGTCATGAGTATTATCATCCCCACACCTGACACCCGCATGGCGGCAATCGCGGAAAAGGTGCATCATCAGGAGCGGCTGACTCTGGAGGACGGGCTGTTTTTGTACCAGTCCGACGATCTCCTGACCATCGGCCAATTAGCAAATGAGGTCAATCTGCGGAAGAACGGCAAGAACGTTTACTTTATCGAGAATATGACCTTGTACTTCACCAACGTATGTGAGGCTCACTGCGCCTTCTGCAATTACCGCAAGGACGAGGGCCAGGAAGGGGCCTTCACCCATACCGGGGAGGATATGATCCGGTACGTGGAGGAGCATATTACCCCGGGCGTGCGGGAGTTCCACATTACCGGCGGGCATAACGACAAGGTTTCCTTTCAATACTACAAGGACTGTATCCGCGCCTTGAAGGATAAGTACCCGCACATTGCCATTAAGGCGTATACCGCGGCGGAAATTGATTTCTTCTCGCGGATCAGCGGTCTTTCCTACCGGCAGGTGCTGGAGGAGCTGAGGGAAGCGGGGCTGGACACCATGCCCGGCGGCGGAGCGGAGATTCTCTCCGACCACTACCGCCAGAAGATGCGTGTGGAGAAAGCCAACATGGAGGAATGGTTGACCGTCCACCGGACCGCCCACCAAATGGGCTACAAAACCCATGCCACCATGCTGTACGGCTCCATCGAATCCCAGCAGCAGCGGCTGGAACATATGATGCTGCTTAGAGAGCTGCAGGATGAGACCAACGGCTTTATGGTTTTCATCCCCCTTGCCGTTCAGCCCATCAGCCAGCAGGCAGGCATCAAACGCCGTACCTCGGCCTTCGATGATCTCAAGACTATCGCCATTTCCCGCCTGATGGTGGACAATTTCCCGCACATCAAGGCTTATTTCATCAATATCGGCACCCAGCTTACCCAACTGGCCCTGAGCTTCGGCGCATCTGACGTCCATGGCACTCTGGTGCGGGAGCGGATCAGCCACTCCGCCGGAGCGCTTACCCCTGCGGGTTTGACCCGGGACGAGCTGATCTGGCTGGTGAAGGGCGCCGGCAAAATTCCGGTGGAGCGGGATACTTTCTATAACGTGATTGAAACCTATTAACAAGGGAGAATACAGCCCCTATGGAATGGCTGATCGCACTTTGGATTGTGATTCAATCATTGGGCTCCGCCGCGGATGCCCAGGCTGCTGCCCTGGAGGAGGCCTACCGGATAGAAGCCTCCTTCTACAGCGGGGAGCAGGCAGCCGAGATGGCCATGGCCGAAGCCGTGACGGTGATGCCCACTTCCGTTTTCCAGGGAGACGCGGTGATGGTCCGGTCGGAAACAGGGGGAGAGCTGGTTTTTGGGGAGAAAAAATACCCTCTGACCCAGCTGGGCAATGGCTACTATGCCCTGCTTCCGGTTCCAACCGATCTGAAACCGGGTAACTATACCATAGAGGGAGCTGCCGTGAAGGCGAAGGTTACGGTGAAGTCCAAGGCCTTCGATACGGACCGGCTGACGGTAACCAAGGAGCAGGAGAGCATGTGGCAGAATACGCAGCGGATCAATGCCGACCAGAAGAAAATCGATCTGGCCCGCAGCAAATCCGTGCCCGAGATTCTGTTTAAGGAGCCCTTCGTCATCCCGGTTTCAGGCCGGCTTACCACTCCCTACGGGTACACCCGTTATGTAAATGGAGTATTCAACAGCATCCACCGGGCCATTGACCTTGCAGCCCCAACTGGAACTCCGGTTTTGGCAACGAATGACGGAATCGTGGTATTGGCGGAGGAGCTGTATCTGACGGGCAACTCCATCTATCTGGATCACGGCATGAATTTATTCTCCCAATACGCCCATATGTCCAAGCTCCTTGTGAAAACAGGAGACCGGGTCAAGGCCGGGGATAAAATAGGCGAAGTGGGCAGCACCGGCTTTTCCACCGGACCGCATCTGCATTTCACCTTCTGGATCGGGAATACGGCCACCAACCCGGACCGTTTTCTGAACCGCACGCCGTTCCGTTGGCAGGACCGCTAAAGAAGCGGATTACAGATGAAGAGAGGGGTGTGAGGAATCATGAAGAAACTGGTCATTCTTGGGGGCGGTTATGGCGGTATGGCCATTGTCCGTCAGCTGCTGGAAAGGGACTTGCCGCCGGACACTGTCATTTATCTGGTAGACCGTATGCCATATCAGGGGCTCAAAACGGAATATTACGCGCTGGCTGCCGGTTCGGCGGCTGAACATAGGCTTCATGTGGCATTCCCTGTCCACCCCCATCTCATTCTGTTCTTCGGGGAAGTGACGGAAATCAGCCTGAAGGAGCGGCTGGTTTATCTTCAGGACCAGGACCCCATCTCCTATGATTGGCTGGTGATCGGGCTGGGCTGCGTAGACCAGTATTACGGGATTCCCGGGGCAGCGGAGTTCACCCACAGCCTGCAAACCCTGCGGGCTGCCAGGAAGACGTATGTGGCGCTCCAGGAGGTTCGTCCTTATGGGCATGTTACGATAATCGGCGGGGGCTTAAGCGGTGTCGAGATAGCCTCGGAGCTCCGGGAATGCCGTCCTGATCTCCATATCCGGATTCTGGACCGGGGCGGCGGGATTCTGGCCGCTTTCCCCGAGAAGCTGCGGCTGTTCGTTCATGAATGGTTTTTGGAGCATGACGTGGAAATCCGCTCCCAGGTGGAGCTGGAGGATATCCGGGAAACGGAGATTCTGGAGGGCGGCAAGGTGCTT
>JAEWAA010000505.1 GCA_023391955.1 Bacillota bacterium
CCGGTAATGTCCTCGCTCCAGCCGGGCAGTTCCTCATATATGGCTTCGCATTCGTCCAGCATCTTGAGGCTGGCCGGGTAATAATCGATGACTTCGCCCCGGAACTTGTAGCCGGTGCAGATCTTGACGGTCTCCAGGCCGGTGAGCACGTCCAGGGAGTTCAGAGAGAGGCCGGTGATGCCGCTGACACGGCGGGCATGGCGCACCACCACACTGTCGAACCAGCCGACACGGCGGGGGCGTCCGGTAACGGTGCCGTATTCAAAGCCCGCTTCGCGGATACGGTCGCCGATAGGGTTGTTCTGCTCCGTCGGGAACGGGCCGTCCCCTACACGGGTGGTGTAGGCCTTGGCTACGCCGATAATCTGGTGGATCTTGGTGGGCCCTACGCCTGCGCCGATACAAACGCCGCCGGCAGACGGATTGGAGGAGGTTACGAAGGGATATGTACCATGGTCGATATCCAGCATAACCCCTTGAGCGCCCTCGAAGAGCACCTTTTTGCCCGCGTCAATGCTATCGTTCAGGACAACGGAGGTATCCGTCACGTAAGGACGCAGCACCTCGGCGTATTCCAGGTATTCCTTCAGGATGGAATCGGCATTCAAGCCTTTGCCGCCATAAACCTGTTCGATAATATGGTTCTTCTCACCCACCAAACGGCGCAGCTTGGCCTCGAATTCCTCAGGGTCCATCAAATCCGCAATACGGATGCCGCTTCTGGCAGCTTTGTCCATATAAGCCGGGCCGATGCCCTTGCGGGTGGTGCCGATCTTGCTGTCGCCCTTGCGGTCCTCTTCCAGGCCGTCCAAAAGCAGATGATACGGCATAATTACATGGGCTCTGTCGCTGATGCGCAGGTTCTTGGTGGAGAAGCCGCTATCATGGATATATTGGATTTCGTCGATCAGGGCGGCCGGGTTCAGCACCATGCCGTTGCCGATGACGCAAATCTTGTCGTTATAAAAAACTCCAGAGGGAATCATCTGCAGCTTGTATTTTTTGTTATCGATGAGTATGGTATGGCCGGCATTGTTCCCCCCTTGGTAGCGGGCGACGACCTCTGCCTGCTCAGCCAAAAAGTCGGTAATCTTGCCTTTTCCCTCGTCTCCCCATTGAGTGCCGACAACAACAACTGTGGACATGCGCAAAAACCCCTTCCGGTGAATTGGTACACCGCATAGTAGCCGACCCAGCATATCCTTCCGGAGCAGCGCCTGCTCCGCAAACGCTTAAGACGGCATATCCAGTGTATCAGTCCGTTAAAGCAAAGTCAACGAAAACGAACGATGGGTGGGGACAAGCCGCGATTGTTCGGATATCAGTCATATTTTGCTCACATATGCAGGGTTGTTCATCCATACCTCTCTGATTTGTTTAACATTATGAATAACACACATGTCTAACGGCGGCAGGAGACGCTGAAATAAAGGCTTTCCCCGCTGTTAGAATCTCCTTCCCTCCGGATTGGCCCAGAGGTAGGTTTGACAGCACAAGATTACAAGCGTAATATGGATTGTGATTACATGTGTAATCCTATTGAGGAGGTTGTCCCTTGTCTCACATCCCTAATATTTCCGATGCGGAATGGGAGGTTATGAAGGTTCTGTGGACCCGATCACCGCGTTCAGCCAGCGAGATCATCCAGGCGCTGGAGCATCATTCCGAATGGAAGCCGAAGACGGTGAGGACCCTGCTGAACCGGCTTGTCCAGAAGCAGGCGGCGGCGTTTTCCCAGGAGGGCAAGGTTTATGCATATTACCCGCTGGTATCCGAGGAGGATTGTGTGAGGACCGAAACCCGCTTCTTCCTGAACCGGATTTACGGCGGGTCCTTCAAGCCTATGCTGGCCTGTTTCCTGAGGGAAACCCAGCTGACAGCGGAGGAAATCGGCGAGCTCAGGCAGATTCTGGACGATAAATCGTTCGAGCCGGCAGCCAGATAACAACGAAGGAGATTCCACATGATAAAACGGCTTTACCCCCGTGCCCGCTTTATGTCTATTCTTGCTATTGCCGGGTGTCTGCTGGTCAATGGTTGTGGCTCTCCCAAGGAAGGCGGAGATAAGGCCATTCCTGCCTCCAATCCTTCCCCTTCAGATGAACCGGCTGTGACAGCCGCTTCCGTTTCTCCGGATGGGGCCTCCGGCCAGGCCTCATCCGAACCGTTCCCGTCTGCCGGATCAACCGGTCAGCCAACTGAAACGGATACTGCTGCGCCAACCCCCGGGGCTTCATCGGCTGCCGGACAGCATGGGACAAGCGGGGCGTCCGCCCAGTCCCTGTTCCCAACACCTGCTCCCTCCTCTGCCAGGACACAGGAAGCGCCGGTTCAACTGATCCCCCGGACCGTACCTGCCGACGAGCAAAATGGAGCGGTATCGCCCACTCCGGCCTCCGCTTCACCTGTTGACGCCGGAAGCCCATCACCATCAGGGAGGGCAGCTGCTAGTCCTGCTCCCACTCCAGCGGAATCGGCTCCGCGGATTTTGCAGCCGGGTCATGCCACAATGGATGACTCTCCATAGATGACATCGGTATCATAACCATATAACCTTAAGAAGCCTCCAGCCGTTCTGGAGGTTTTTTTGCATAAAAAGAAAACCCGGCCGCTGCGGCCGGGCTTCCCTGCATCGATATGGATAAAATAAGTGCTGCTTACCTGGCAGCGGCCTCCTGATGAGTCCGGTCCAGACTGACGAACTTGTTGTAATGCTTCAGGAACGCCAGCTCTACCGTGCCTACAGGCCCGTTCCGCTGCTTGGCGATAATAATTTCGATGATGTTCTTCTTCTCGGTTTCTTTATCGTAGTAATCATCCCGGTACAGGAACGCAACAATGTCGGCGTCCTGCTCGATGGAGCCGGATTCCCGAAGGTCAGACATCATCGGCCGTTTATCCTGCCGCTGCTCCACGCCCCGGCTGAGCTGGGACAGGGCGATAACCGGCACGTCCAATTCCCGGGCAATCTGCTTCAAGGTCCGGGAAATTTCCGAAACCTCCTGCTGCCGGTTGTCGCCCTTGCCCCGTCCGGCGATGAGCTGGAGGTAGTCGATGAGGATCATCCCGAGCCCCTTCTCCTTCTTCAGCCGGCGGCATTTGGCACGGATATCCGCTACGGTAACGGAAGCCGAGTCGTCGATATAAATATTGGCTTCGGACAAAGCGCCGATGGCCATGGTCAGCTTTTCCCAATCGTCGTTCTTCATGTCCCCGTTCCGCAGCGCATTGGCCTCAATGTTGCCCTCAGCACAGATCATCCGCTGCACCAGCTGGGCCGCGCCCATTTCCAGAGAGAAGATGGCGACGGTCTCTCTGGCCCGGACCCCGATATTCTGGGCCACGTTCAGGGCGAAGGCCGTTTTCCCTACGGAAGGACGGGCGGCTACGATAATCAGGTCGGAGCGCTGGAAGCCGGAGGTCATCTTGTCCAGGTCGATAAAGCCGGAGGGAATCCCGGTGGCGGAGCCCCGCTGCTGGGACAGCACCTCCACCCGGTCGAACACCTCCATCAGCACATCCCGGATGGCGATGAAGCCGCTGCCGGAGCGCCGGTTGGAGATCTCCATAATCCGCGCTTCGGCATCGCTCAGGAGGGTTCCCACCTCGTCCTCGCTGGCATAGCCGTCGGTGACGATATTGGTGGCTGCCCGGATGAGGCGGCGAAGCATGGATTTTTCTTCGACGATCTGGCTGTAATAATCCGCGTTAGCGGCCGTAGGCACCGAATTGGCCAAAGCCGACAGATAGCTGACCCCGCCGATATCCTCCAGCTGCTTCTTGTCCTGGAGGCGGGAGGTCAGGGTAACCATATCCACCGGTTCGTTGGCTTCGGCGATTTCGATCATGGCCGCGAAGATATATTGATGGGCGGTCCGGTAAAAGTCCTCGCTGGAAATCCGCTCCATGGCGGTAACCAGGGCGTCCCCGTCCAGGAGGATCGCACCCAGCACGGCCATTTCGGCTTCCAGGTTTTGCGGCGGAATCCGGTCGAAGCGTATTTCTTCGTTCATGCTGTTTTCTTCCTTTCTTGCCTTGGGGATGTCCCCCCTCTTACTCCTCTACCACATGCACCTGCAGGGTGGAGGATACCTCGGTGTGCAGCTTCACCGGAATGGTAAAGCTGCCGATCATTTTAATGGGATCTTCCATCTGCATTTTGCGCTTGTCGATGGCGATGCCCTTTTGCTTCTGCAGCTCTTCGGCGATTTGCTTGGTGGTGATGGAGCCGAACAGGCGGCCGCCTTCACCGGTTTTGTGCTTCAGGGTCAGAGTGATCTCCTTAAGCCGTTCGCCCAAATCCTTGGCGTCCTGCTTCTCCTGGTCCTTCTTCTTCTGCTCGGAGGCCTTCTGCATGGCCAGGCTCTTCACATTGCCGTCGGAGGCCGGAGCCGCCAGCCCTTGCTTGAACAGGAAGTTCTGTGCGTACCCTTCCGAAACCTCTTTTACCTCGCCCTTCTTGGCTTGCCCCTTGACGTCCTTCAAAAAGATAACCTTCATTCGAATAACCCCTCTTCCTCATCTATTTCTTTCAATACCTGCTTCAGCCGTTTGGCCGCCTCCTGCACGGTGGCATGCTCCAGTTGGACCGCCGCATTGGTCAGATGGCCGCCGCCGCCCAACCGTTCCATCACAATCTGCACGTTGATCTGCCCGTGGGACCGGGCGCTGATGCCGATGAGTCCGTCCTGGCGCTCGCCGATCACAAAGGAGGCCATAATATCCGTCATATTCACCAATGTATCAGCAACCTGGGCAATGAGCAACTGGGAGTATTTTTTACCCGGCTCGGTGGCGGCGATGGCAATATGGTCGTAGATGATCTCAGCATGTTTGATCACCTCAGCCTTACGCACATACGCATCCAGATCCTCCTTCAGCATCCGGTGGATAATGGCCGTATCGGCCCCGTTGCGCCGGAGGAAGGAGGCCGCCTCGAAGGTCCGGGCGCCGGTACGCATGGCGAAGTTCTTGGTATCCACGGCAATGCCTGCCAGAAGCACCGTGGCCTCCATCACATCCAGGGACACCCGGTCCTGGAAATATTGCAGCAGCTCCGTCACCAGCTCGCAGGTGGAGGAGGCATACGGCTCCATATAAATCAACACCGCATCGCTGATAAACTCCTCGCCGCGGCGGTGATGGTCCACCACCACAATGCGGTTGGTATTTTGCACCAGCTTGGGCTCCGCCAGCAAGGATGCCTTATGGGTATCCACCACCACAATCAGGGTGCGCGGCGTCTTCAGATGAAGGGCCTGGTCCGGCTGGACAAAGCACTTCTTGTACTTTTCCTCCTCGGACAGCAGATCCAGGAGCTTGTGGATGGACGGGTTATCCCCCTCCAGCACCACATAACCCTCCTTGCCCGCCATCTGCACCATCTTCCACACGCCGATAGCCGCACCGATAGCATCCATATCCGGAATCTTGTGGCCCATCACCAGCACCCGGTCGCTCTCGCGGATCAAATCCCGCAGAGCGTGGGAGATTACTCTCGCCCGCACCCGGGTCCGTTTCTCCACCGCATTGGAGCGTCCCCCGTAGAAGGACAAGCGCTGGCCTACCTTCAGGGCGGCCTGGTCGCCGCCGCGGCCCAGGGCAATATCCAGGCTGGTTCCCGCCAGCGTTCCCAGCTCAATGAGATTATCCGTGCCCGATGCCACCCCGATACTGAGAGTAAACGGCACCTTCATCTCCAGGGTCATGTCCCGGACATCGTCCAGAATGTCGAACCGGCTTTGCTCCAGCTTCTGCAGGCCCTTCTGATCCATCATGAACAGGAACCGGTCAGAGGCCGTCCGGCGCAGGAACAGGCCGTTTTTCACAGCCCATTCGTTGATCTGCCCGGTAATTTTCGCCACAGTCAGCGTCCGCAGCTGGTCATCCATGCCTTGGGTGGCTTCATCCAGATTATCTAGAAGAATCAGGCCGATAGCAGGACGGCCCTCGGCAAGCTTCCGGGACATCTCCGACTGCACGGTAATGTCGTGAATGTACAGGAGACGCTCCTCCGGCTTGACGATAACGGAATAAATCGTTTTATCCAGCACAAGCTCGATGACCGTATCCTTGTCCTTGCGGTTCTTCAGCTGCGGCCACAGCTCCAGCAGATTATGCCCGATGACGGTTTCCTTGCCGGCCATCTTGGCGACGAAGGGATTATGCCATTCAATGACCTTCTCCTCGTCGTACAGGACAATACCGATGGGCAGCTCGTGAATCACCTCGTGGCTGGCCCGCTTCACCCGGTGGGACAGGGTGCCTACATAAGCATGGAGCTCCTTCTCGAAGGCGCTCTCCGCCAGAAGAGAATAATAAATGGCCAACCCCACTAACAAGAGGGCGACCAATCCGATCAACCAATAGTAAAAAAACAATGCCCCCGAAAGGGCCAGCATCAGCATGTAGGACCAGACCGTATGTCTTCCATACCAGCGTTTACGCAATAATTTGGGCATTTTCACCTCTCCTTTACGATCAGCCGCCGGCGATTCGTTTCCGCATCGGGGTGAGCACATCCAGCAGGCCGATGACACAGTAGAGGTAAATGAGAAGAGGCGGGAACAGCACCACCATCACAATGGCAAACACGGGAAGTGCGACACTCTTTTTCTTGGCATGAGCATAAAAGAAGAAAAAGCTGATGGCCTGCACAGTAAAGGCAATGCTCAGAATCGGCAGCAGATTCCAGACCACCATAGAAAGGAAGGTGTTGGATTCAATGCTGATGAACATATCCAGGATGGTGACGATCACCAGATACAGCGCCATGGAACGGGGAAGCATCCACTCCCGGATCGGCCTTAAGCCCGGCACCAGAACATGGTTTTTGCGGAGAATCCAGCGGCCTACGGCATGGCCGATAAAGGTATAGAATACCGCCGTAACAATCAGAAGAAGCGGAATGATCTGCAGGAAATAATGGATGGTGGCATTCAGCGCCGCCTGATTGACGGAATTGCGCAGGACCTCCGGCAGGCTGTCTACGCCGCTTTGGAGGAATTCCTTGACCCGCTCAATGGGGTCAAGCCCGGCTGCATAGCTGATCAACAGCGCCAGAAGCATCTGGCCCAGCAGAGTAACCGTACCGCCTACAATCGCAGAGCGGGCCGGCAGCTTCTTCCGGTACATCACGCCCATCACGATGGACGGCGCCAGGAAAAACAGCGATACCACAACGGGAAACAAGCCCAAATACCCGGTGACCGCCCCCACTGCGGCAAGGCTGATGGCGTAGAACAGCGCCGCCTTTTTCCATTCCAGCTTGGTGAACAGCGCCAAGGCGGGAACCAGCACGAAGTTAATGGTAATCATGACCAGCGGGGTAATAAAAGACAAGAGCATCAATGTATTGATGATGCACCAGACCAGCGCAAAGGAACGGCCTTTGGACAATGAGATTCACCTCATGTTGAATAGTTGTTCACGAAAAAACGTATCACCGTTCATTATAGCACAAATTTGCACCGGTTTCTTGGAATCTCCTGCTGCCGGCTATCCCCCTCCACCGCCCCTCTATCTGTTTAGTTGAGGAATTTGTATAGTCATTCTTTCCCTTGACGGAGAAATTCCCCAGTGCTATGATTTCCACTCGTTGATTTTTTCCAAATAGATGGGAGGCGATAACTTGATTCACGTAGAAGGCATCTCCAAGACCTTTCTGGTCCCCAAACGCAAGGCCGGCCTGGGGCAATCGGTGAAGGCTCTGTTCCGGCGGGAGTACAACCAGGTGAAGGCTCTGCAGGACATATCCTTTCACATCCAGCCCGGGGAAATCGTAGGCTACATCGGCCCCAATGGGGCGGGCAAATCCACCACCATCAAGGTGATGAGCGGCATATTGGTGCCGGACAGCGGCCGGTGCAGCATCCTGGGACACACCCCGTGGAAGGAGCGGACCCGCTATGTGCAGCGGATTGGCGTGGTTTTTGGCCAGCGGTCCCAGCTCTGGTGGGATGTGCCTGTAGAGGAATCCTTCGAGCTCCTCCGGGAGATTTATAAGATCCCCTCCGATTTGTACCGGCAAAACCGGGACATGCTGATTGAAAGCCTGGACCTTGCGGAGCTGCTGCACACTCCCGTGCGCTCCTTAAGCCTGGGTCAGCGGATGCGTTGTGAAATCGCCGCCTCCCTTCTCCATGGGCCGGAGCTGCTGTTTCTGGACGAGCCTACCATCGGACTGGATGCCGTATCCAAGCTGGCAGTCCGCCGGTTCATCCAGACCCTTAACCGGGAAAAAGGCGTCACCGTTATTTTGACCACCCATGATATGAGCGATATTGAGGCCTTGGCCAGCCGGCTTCTGCTCATCGGCAAGGGTAAGCTCCTGTACGACGGCAGTCTCACGGATCTGCGGAGCCGGTACAGCCTGCAGCGAACCATTACCGTGCTCTTCCGGGAGCGGACGGAAGTCCTCCAGGTTCCCGGCGCCACTCTCGCCTCCTGGTCTCCGGACCGGGCCGTCTATACCGTAGAGGAAGCGGATGCCAATATGTCCGCCATCATCACTTATCTGGCCGCCCGGCTGGATATCCTCGATGTGACCGTAGATGCACAGCCTATTGACGATCTGATCGTTTCCTTATATAAGGAGTATCAAATATGAGAGCCTACCAAGCCGTTTTTAAGCTCCGGCTCTCCTTGGGACTGCAATACCGTGCTGCCGCACTGGCCGGGCTCGCCACCCAATTCTTCTGGGGGCTGATGAGCATCATGGTGTATGACGCCTTCTACACGCACTCCTCGGCGGTTCCGGATATGAGCTTCCAGCAGGTGGTCACCTACATCTGGCTGCAGCAGGCCTTTCTCACCTTCGTGATGCTCTGGTTCCGGGATAACGAGCTGTTCAACATGATCACCAGCGGCAATATCGCCTATGAGCTGTGCCGTCCATGCGGGATATACGGCTTCTGGTACGCCAAGCTAGTGGCCCAGCGCCTGTCCGCCGCCCTTCTCCGCTGTCTGCCTATTCTGTTGGTTGCTTATATCCTGCCCGGCCGCTACCGCCTGTCCCTGCCTGCCAATCCGGGCGCAGCCCTCTCCTTCGTGGTGACGCTTTTGCTGGGGTTACTGGTATTAGTGGCCATTTCCATGCTTATCTATATCTCCGTCTTCTATACCATGTCGCCCACCGGCTCCATTATGCTCATGGGAATCCTGGGCGAATTCTTCTCCGGCATGATCATTCCCATTCCGCTGATGCCCGCCTGGGTCCAGCAAATCGCCTATGCACTGCCCTTCCGGCTCTCCGCCGACTTTCCGTACCGGGTCTATTCGGGGCATATTCCCTTACCGGATGCGATTCCAGGCGTCGGTCTGCAGCTGGTTTGGCTGGCCGCCCTGGCCGGCTTCGGCTACTTGTGGCTGAACAGGGCCTTGAAACGGGTCATCATCCAAGGAGGCTGATCATTCTATGAAGCTATACGGCAAATATATCGGCATGCTGCTGAAATCGCAGATGGAATACAGAACATCCTTTTTACTGCTGTCCGTAGGACAGTTTTTTGTGCCCTTCTTCATTTTTGCAGGTATGTATTTCCTGTTCCAGCAGTTCGGACAGATCCGGGGCTGGACCTTCTATGAAACGGCCTTGTGCTTCGCGGTCATTCATATGGCCTTTTCCATCAGCGAATGCTTCGCCCGGGGTTTCGACAACTTCTCCTCCCTGGTCGTCTCCGGCGACTTTGACCGGATTCTGCTGCGGCCCCGGACAACGGTGCTTCAGGTGCTGGGCTCCCGCTTCGAATTCTCCCGGGTCGGCCGTCTGGTGCAGAGCCTGGCTGTACTGCTGTGGGCGTTCTGGATGCTGCCGGTGGAATGGACCTGGTTCAAAGGAGGTGTGCTGGTGCTTATGGTGGCCAGCGGCGTTAGCATCTTCGCGGGGATCTTCATCCTGGCCGCTACCCTGTGCTTCTGGACCATCCAAGGCCTAGAG
>JAEWAA010000518.1 GCA_023391955.1 Bacillota bacterium
ATATATACCTTATGCCGGACTTCGGTGTAGGCAAAAATCATCTTATCCCGGAGATTGCGGATCTCATCGATCCCCCGGTTGGAGGCGGCGTCAATTTCCAGGACCCCGATTTCCGAACCTTCCGTAATGGCCAGGCAGGAGGGGCAGGTATTGCACGGCTCCTCGCCGGGACCCTGGCGGCAGTTGACGGCTTTGGCCAGCAGCTTGGCAATGGTGGTTTTGCCTGTGCCGCGGGGGCCGTTGAACAAATAAGCGTGGGAGAGTCTGCTCTCTTTCAGCGAATTCTGCAGAGTACGGATAATATGCTGCTGTCCCACCACATCCCCGAAAAGCTGGGGCCTCCACGTGCGGTACAACGCTTTATGAGCCATGATTTCCTCTCCGTTTCCGTAAGCGGCTCCGGTTCTTCAGACAACCGGGCCCCGCAGTCATTCGTTTCAACATTATATCACAGGAGACGCCTATTCTTCCAGAAAGCATCCGTCAGCGGTCCGTTTCCCCATATGCCAAAGAAGACCGGCTCCTCCTACTGGCAGCCAGCCTTCCTTTTTAAAATGAGATAATGCTTACAATTATGTATTCAACCAAATAATTACATATCTATGGTATAGGTATGCTGACCGTAAAGGTTGTGCCGAAGCCTTTGGAGGACACACGGATAATACCGCCGATATCATGAATAATCCGCTGGCAAACGGATAAGCCCAGTCCTGTCCCGGTGGGTTTGGTGGTAAAGAACGGATCGAAAATTTTGTCCACTACAAAATGGGGGATGCCCGGACCGGTATCATGGATGTCGATGTGGAGCTTGTTTTCCTGCACATCCCTTTTTACCTGAACAGTCAGGACACCTTCTCCGGACATGGCTTCGATCCCGTTTTTGCTGATGTTCAGAAAAACCTGCTTCAGCATTTCCCGGTCCGCAATTACACGGGGAAGCTCCTCCGTCACAATCTGCTGTACAGTGATATTGTGCAAGGTGGCCTCGCTATGGATGATCGGCATAATCTCCTTCAGCACCAGCGGAATATCCACCAGCTCGTAGTTGACGTTTTTGCGCTTGCCCAGCAGCAGAAATTCATTCACCAGCTCATTGATCCGGTCGATCTCCATCAGCATAATATCGGTGTAGCTTTTTTCCTTGTCCATCTCCCGCTCCACAAAGGTATTGCGGAACATCTGCAGGAACCCCTTGATGGATGTCAGCGGATTGCGGATCTCGTGGGCTGTGCCCGCGGCAATTTGGCCGATCATGGAGAGCCGGTCGTTGCGCTGCACCTGCTCCTCCAGAGAGCGCAGGTTGGTCACATCCTTGAAGGTTACGTACCCGCCCTGAACACATCCCGCGTGATCACGCAGAATATTGGAATCCACCAGAAGCTCATACCGTTCGTTGTTGTTGGTCCAGGACAAGGCATGATTGCGGTACAGTACTCCCTCGAAGATACCCTTCGGCATAGGCTGATGATCCTCCGGAAGCTCGCGGAACATATCCGACAAGGGTTTGTTGATGACCTTGCCCCGCTCAATGCCGAATATCCGGCAGGCCATATCGCTGATGTCGATAAGCTTGTAATCCGTGTCAAACAACAGCACACCCAGGTTGATATCCTGCAGGAGAGTCCCGGCAAATTGCTGCAGAAGGTTCAAGTCCTCCCCGGGCTTCAGATCATGCAGGTGCAGCATGGTGTATTCCTCTCCGTTCCCTCCCCTGAAGCTCCCCTGGAAAAACCGGCTCGATATCATCCTTCCCGCATAATCCCGAAGCAGAAGCAGCTGGCCCTGGTCATAGTCCCGGCTTTCCGGCAGGAACGATTTCTCCATAAAGCTGCTGACGTCCTCTCCAAAGATCTGGTTCTGTGTATACCCCGTCAGCTCAAGGAATACCCGGTTGCAGCAGTACAGGCAGTTGTTTCCGTCAATTACGGCTACGGCATGCTTATACAATTGATCTAAATAATGCTGGATTTTCTCCTCTGATATGGCATAGTAAATCAAGGCCTCTTGCATAAGATCGTACACCCCCCTGCTATATGGACAGCAGCTAAGCCAGATTCATCACGTTCGGAGATTAACAATTTATAGAGTTCTCCTAATAATGACAATTTCCTCCTATTGGCAATAAAATTTTAGAAAGTCCTGACTAAATAACAAAAAAAGCACCCCGGAAGGAATGCTCATCATGTCTGAATGTAAAAGTAGGTACCGTGCACCTGTCCTCGGGCAGGCAATCCGGGCGGCACATCTGTCGTTGGCTCGGGCTAGGCTACCCTCCGGCACATGGACCCTCTTGCTTACGGCTGCTTCCTTCCGGACCTGACCGGGTTCACAAGTATCCATTGCGGAGGACCCGGCCGTCAACACTACGTGCAGACGTCAGACCCCACATTACAAGACCTCAAAACAGGAATTCAACCCCGCTGTAGCGGACTGCGGGTTACAGGGCACCGCTACCTCCCCGTCTAGCACGGTATTGATAAGTATAGCGGATTCGCGGAATGAACGCAACTGTCCGCAGAAATTGGCTGTTTATTAAAAAACATGATTCTTTTCCACCGATACCCTGACCTCATACTGGGGGAGTAATCGCCCCAGCAGCTCTTGGGCGCCCTTGCGGATTTGCATGGATTCTTCTATATCCAGCTCCTTGCCCAGATGGAGCGTAATGTATGCGGTAAGCCCGTTAAACAGGACCGAGGAGTCGGTTACCCCGGGGATACGGGCAATGGCTTCTTTTAAGATTTTTGCATCCGAGGCGTAGGTGCCGGTGGGCAAGGAAGCGGCAGAGCCTGCGGAAGCAGCCTCAACAGGAGCCGCACCGCGGCTGTAGATCCGGACACCCTCATCTCCGGAGCCGGCACCGCAAGCGGTTAACCATCCGGCAGCCAAAAGACCACAGCAGAAGGCGGGCAATAATCGTTTCAACATAAAAAAACACCTCCACAGGGCTTAGGGTAGCCCCGGGAGGTGTCCTTATTCGTTCCAACCGCAGGTAATAAACGGAAGGCTTAGATACCGTATTTCTTTTTGAACTTATCCACACGTCCGCCAACGTCGATAAACTTCTGCTTGCCGGTGTAGAAAGGATGGCAGTTGGAGCAGATTTCGACGCGAAGAGCTTGCTTCACGGAGCCGGATTCGAAGGTGTTACCGCATGCGCAGGTCACCGTGGCTGCATAATACTTCGGATGAATCGCTTCTTTCATGATCATTCACCTCTTTCTGCCCTGGTTCCTCATAAGGGGAGTGTCCACGAACCAGAGTTAAATTGACACATAGCGGTATTGTAGCATAGACCCGTTTGGGAAAGCAATACTTTTCGCGGACAAGCCTGCAGACGCATAAAAAATTAAATAATATTTATTTTGACAGTAACTTTCATTTGATATAATATGTCATTATTAAATCGAAAGGGATGGTACAGATGGTTTTGAAAAACAACAGCAGGTGGTGGGTGCTCTTCTCCCTTAGCCTGGGATTAATGGCTGTAAGTCTGGATACAACCGTACTGAATGTGGCACTGCCCACCCTGGCGGTAGAGCTTCAAGCTTCAACCAGCCAGCTGCAGTGGATTCTGGATGCGTATAACTTGATTTTGGCCGTATTGCTGCTGCCGGCAGGAATGCTGGGTGACAGGTACGGCCGGAAGAAGCTTCTTCTTGGCGCGCTTCTCCTGTTCGGAGCAGCCTCGGCCGCCTGCGCTGCTTCGGGTACAGCCGGTATGCTGATTGGCATGCGCGCTTTTCTCGGAATAGGGGCGGCTTTTTTGATACCCCTCTCC
>JAEWAA010000584.1 GCA_023391955.1 Bacillota bacterium
CATGATCCTACCCAAGCACCACCACTGCGACATTTACCCGAAATCGGAGGGCCGGTTCCTGATTACCCTGGACCATCTGTCATTCCAAGAGAACCAGATTACCTCCATCCGGTGCCAGGTGTCCAAGGAAACCATCCGTTTCGCCCGCTTCCGCCCGTTCCCCTTTTGGAGCCGGGTTCGGGAGGCATTTATCGGACATGACTTCAATTAGGTTTGGGGCTGCCCCGTCAGGTTTCTGCACAAAGGAACCTCGAGCGGGGCAAATTTGCACACTTCTATCCGGACTGAGGAGCCGTTAATCTCCCCAAATGGCCGGTTTTTAAACTTTCGCGGACACACGGTACGCTATTTGCTTCACTAAATGGCCAAACTGTCGATTGTCGCACGAATAACGGCTGCCGGGTCCGTTAGTTCAACAAAACAGTGATTTTCCACCAAATAACGGCTCCTGAGTCCGCAAGCTTTTGCGGCCAGCAGCCTTCTGGATAGTTACCGTCTGCGGCCAGCAGCCTTCCGGATAGTTAGCCCGCCTAAACCAAAAAGCCCAAGACTCCGAAGGCACCTGCCTTCTGTCTTGGGCTTCTGCACATTTCCCGGGCAATTACACGGCACCGGATAGATGAAGCGTAAGCTGAACGTTACACTAAGGGCTCAGCCCGCCCCTTTTCCCGGTCACGGTCGTTGCGCTTCTCCCGGTCCTTCTCGCGGTTGCGTTGATGCTCACCGCTTCCGCTGCTTCCGCCATTTCCGCCGCCTCCACCGCCGGGTTTGTTCCGGGGAGGATGCTGCTTGCCCTTTTCCCCTTGGTTCTGCTGTCCCTGCTGCTTCCGCTCGCCGGAATGCTGGTCGCCGCGGTTGGAGCGGTTCTGCTGCTCCCGGTGACGGGAATCTTGCTGGTTTTCACGGCGCCGGCCGTCCTGCTCCCGCTGCCTGCCGCCTTCACCCTCGCGGCCGCTGTTCTCCCGCTCGCGGGGTTTGCCGCCGCCGAATTCCCGTTGGCGGCCGCCATCGCCTTCACCCCGGGGTTTGCCACCACCCCCGTGGTCACGGTTGTTGCGCGGACCATCCTGGCCGCGGCGGTTGTCCGGACTCTTTTGCCCGCTGCGGAAATCCCGTTCCCCGTCCCGTCGTCCTCCGCCCTCTTGGTTGGCGGACCTGCGCGCGCCCTCGCCCACAGCGTGGACCGTGGCAGTGGACTTCTCCTGCCCACCGCGCTGCCGGGCTTCAGCAGGCTCCTGCTGCTTGCGCTGGTACTGGTGCCGGGGCTTCAGCTCATACTCCCGCGGACGCTCCGCCTCGTACAGCTTTTCCCCATCTCCCTCGGAATCGTCGCCGTCCTCGCGGCCTTCGGCATTTTTGCGGGAGGCCAATTTTTCGATAATAAAGTAGGCGCATCCAAAATTGCAGTATTCGTTCAAATAATCATGGAGCAGCGTAATGGATGCATCCTTGCTGCCCTTGTTGTTGGGTTCCTTAAAGAAACCCTTCAACCGCAGCTGATTGTAGCCCCAATCCCCCACTATAAAATCATACCGGTCCAGCACCTCGCTGTACCTGTCCCGAAAAACCTCATAGTTCCATCCGTTCTTATGGTCCAAGACCACTGAATAGGTATTGCCCCCGATATGATACAAGACCGCTGCCTCCTTCACCATCTCTTGCTATTACGCTATGTCAAACACACCGGAAGCCCCATGATGCGGCCCCGCTGTGCGCGAATATGTTTACCAGCCTTCCGAAAGGCGGACTTTTCTTATTATAACACGAAAAGGAATTTTCCACCTGCATCAGATTTGGCCCGCCAAAATCCTGCCTGCAACACACCCGGTCCAACAGACATGACACCGAATGTATGCTAAAATAGAAATCTGAACCTGCTTTAGATACAGATCATACCAGAACCAGAATCATAAACCGGCTTCCTAGAAAGGAGCCGTTATTCGAACGGAGGGAATCGAAAGTGGAAAAAGCTTTGTCAATCGAGGAAAAAAACGCCATGCTTGGCGATATCCTGCGTGGTATGGGACGCATTCTGGTGGCTTTTTCCGGCGGGGTGGACAGCACGTTTCTGCTGAAGAGAGCCCAGCAGGAAATCGGAGACCAGGTGCTGGCGGTAACCGCCGCTTCCGAAACCTTCCCCAGCCGTGAATTCGATGCGGCCGTGGCGCTGGCGGAGGAGATGGGCGTCCGTCTCATCAAAACCGAGGTGAAGGAATTCGAGAACGAGAAATTCGTCGCCAACAATCCGGACCGGTGCTACCACTGTAAAACAGGGCTGTTTACCCATCTGCAGCAGCTGGCCAAGGATCAGGGCTACAGCTATATTGTGGATGGATCCAATATGGACGATCTGGGAGACTACCGTCCCGGCCTCCAGGCCAAAAATGAACGCGGCGTCCGCAGCCCCCTGCAGGAAGCCGGCATGACGAAGGCGGATATCCGCCAGCTTTCTAAAGAGCTGGGGCTGACTACCTGGAACAAACCCTCCTTCGCCTGCCTGTCCTCCCGTATTCCGTACGGGACCAAAATCGAACGCTATAAAATCGACCAGTTGGATGTGGCGGAGGCTTATTTGGCCGAGCTTGGCTTCTATCAAGTCAGAGTGCGGCATCATGATAAAATCGCCCGTATTGAAGTGCTTCCGGAGGAAATCATGAAGGTTATGGAGCATAAGGAGGCCATCCATCAAAAGCTGACCTCCCTGGGCTTCTCCTATGTTACGCTGGATCTGGCGGGATACCGGACCGGCAGCATGAACGAGGTGCTGTCCCCGTCCCTGAAGCAGCAAAGAAAGGAAGTCGCCAAGTAATGGATATTGATCAGTTGCTGAAGCTGGTCCATACCGGGGATTTGAATCCGGAGGAGGCCAAGGTCCACATCAAGGAGATGCTGAAGGCTAAGGAGCCGGACGGCACGGCGGACATGGGCTTCGCCCGGCTGGATGTGCACCGGGAACGCCGGACCGGGTTTCCCGAGGTTATTTTCGGTCAAGGCAAAACACCGGAGCAGCTCCGGGCTATTTTCCTGAAGCTAATGGAGCATGTGGACCGGGTGCTGGCTACCCGGGTCACCCCGGAGCAGGCAGAGCTTGTGCTGCAGGAGGTACCGGCTGCCCGTTATGACCAAGTAAGCCGCACCATCTCCTGGCGCCAAAAACCCTTCGTTCCCTCCAAAAACGGCTACGTAGCCGTGGCCTGTGCAGGCACCTCGGATCTTCCCGTAGCGGAGGAAGCGGCTATCACCGCAGAAATGCTGGGCTGCCGGGTGGAGCGCATCTACGACGTGGGCGTCGCAGGGATTCACCGCCTGTTCGAGCGGATCAGCGTCCTGCGTGAGGCCGATGCCATTGTGGTGGCGGCAGGTATGGAGGGAGCTCTGGCCAGTGTGGTGGGCGGTCTGGTATCCAAGCCGATTATCGCCGTTCCCACCAGCATCGGCTACGGCGCCAGCCTGAACGGAATCGCTGCCATGCTGGCGATGCTCAATTCCTGCGCCCCTGGTGTAACCGTGGTAAATATCGACAACGGCTTTGGCGCAGGTTATGCAGCCGGAGTTATCCAACAAAATCTGGAGAAGAAGGCGAAATCACCTTTATGAAAATCGTTTATCTGGATTGCTTTTCGGGCATTGCCGGGGACATGACCCTGGCGGCCCTGGTGGATGCGGGTGCGGACAAGGATTATGTGGAGCAGGAGCTGGCCAAGCTGCCGGTGGATCCCTTTTCCCTCCGTTGGTCCCGGGTAACCAAACGGGGCGTGTCCGCCCTGAAGCTGGACGTGCTCCTGGATGAGGCCAACCCGCCCAAGCAGCACCGCCACTACAAGGAAATTGTGGAAATGATCGTCCGGGCCGGCTTTAGCGAAAAAGCCACCGGTCTGGCGCTCTCCATCTTCGAGAAAATCGCCGTAGCGGAGGCCAAAATCCATGATGTACCGGTAGAGCGTGTACACTTCCATGAAGTAGGCGCCATCGACTCCATTGTGGACGTAATCGGGGTCGCGCTGGCTCTGGATTCCCTGGAGGCGGACAAAATCATCAGCTCTCCGGTACCCTTGGGCTCCGGCTCCATCCGTATCGACCATGGCTTGTATCCCGTTCCGGCTCCGGCTACCCTGGAGATGATGCGGGGGATTCCCGTCGCCGAAAGCCGCCTGCGGATGGAGCTGACCACGCCTACAGGCGCAGGCATCATCGCGGGAGCAGCTACCGGTTTCCTCATGTCCCTGCCTTCCATGATCGTGGACAGCATCGGCTATGGTGCCGGTACCCGGGATCTGGCGGATCAGCCCAATGTGCTTCGGGTGGTAATCGGACATACGGAGCCGTACCTGGATAAGTGGCATACGCAGCATGAGCTGCATCACGTGGAGCATGTCCACGAGCATGCCCATCATCATCACCATCACGGCGATGACCATCACGGGCATACGCATGCCCATGAGGACGACCACACCCATGAACATCATCACAGCGGCCATTCCCACCCTCACTCCCATACGCATGAACAGGAGACCCTGAGCGGGGATACCGCCTGCGACACCAAGCATTAACCTGCCATCCGGCAGCCTAAATACAAAAAAGTGAATGTATCTTCCGAAGAGGCCGATTGCTACCGGTCGCCGCGGGACATCCATTCACTTTTTTGTTTGTATAATCCGTCAAACCATCGGTCCTGCCAAACCCCGGTAAGCGCTTCTCACCTCTTCGTATACTTCCTTCAAGGGCACCTTGTGGCGCCGCGCAGCCTCCTCGCATTCCCGGAACTCGGGGGCGAACTGCACCGCCTTCCCCTGGTGGTACCCCACCTTCACCGTCATGGGGCCGAAGCGGGTCTCCACTTGGACGAATTCCCGGCCAAGACGGTGGCACTCCGCCCGTATGTACCGCAGTCCCAGCGTGGTGGTTTCCGCAAAAATCACCTGCTCCATTGCTGCAATCCTTTCTTCATCCACCAACACATTCAGCATGATGCCAGGTCTGCCCTTTTTCATAATAATCGGGATCCAGTACACATCGTTGGCTCCCGCATCCAGCAGAAGATCGGTTATATAAGATGTAAATTCCGGATTCATGTCATCCAGATTGGCCTGAATGATCACCATTCCCCCGTCGGTGTGCTCTTGTCTGTGCGAATGCTCCAAGGCCGGCGCCTCCCATCAGGATAAAATTCGACTCCCTTAAACATGCTAAGTATAGCACATCACACATGGAGTACATGCCAAATTGGCTTAAACCAGGAGCGGGAGGACGATCTTATGGGACGGCGGCACCGATACGGCGGTCTCGCGGCAGCAGCGGCCTTCGTCTGGCTGGCCGGGGCAGGGCTTGCGGCTGCGGAACCGGCAGGAGCAGATGCGGAGGTTTCGGCTCCCCAGGCCGCTGCAGCGGCCGATCAGGCCTATGGGGAACGCAAGGCCCTGTTTGAGGAGACCAGCACCATTACAGGCATCAGGTGGTTTGATTTGGCCGCGGCCGATCAATATGAACGCACCATGAACTTTGTGAAGAAGCGCACACCGGGTGACGGGCTGGTGGCCGTTTATTTCTCGCCGGAGGACTGGGCGGGGTTGGCCAATCCGGACCGGACGGATACCAGTCCGTTAGGGATTGCGGCATTCGGCGGCAAAGGTCTGGACGGAAACGGGGATGGCCGGGCGGACCGGAACAGCGATCTGGACAGGCTGGCGGCCTTCGCACGGCAGATCACCAAATTCGGGACAGATGAGGAAAACTTCCGCATCGGGTTATGGGAATATTACCAGAATAACCGGGCGGTAGAACGGATTCTCCAGTTCTCCAAAATTTATGCCGCCTACGGCACCCTGGATTTGTTTACTCATGCGTTTCCGCTTCCGCTGGGGGCGGATTATTCGTACCGGGATACCTGGGGAGCGAGCCGCGGCTGGGGAGGCGACCGGATTCATGAGGGAACCGATCTGTTCGCCCATCACGGTGTTCCGGTCCGCAGCACCTGCTACGGGATTATTGAGGTAATGGGCTGGAATCCCTTCGGCGGATGGAGAGTAGGCATCCGGGATCTGAATAATGTATACCATTATTACGCCCACCTCTCCGGCTTCAGCAAGGAGGTCAAAACCGGCGATGTGGTCAAGCCTGCGCAGGTCATCGGCTGGGTGGGAAGCTCCGGCTACGGTAAACCGGGCACCTCCGGCAAATTCCCGCCGCATCTGCATTTTGGCCTCTACCGGGACAACGGCTTGGCCGAATGGTCCTTCGACCCTTATTCCCACCTCAAAAAATGGGAGCGGGAGGAACGGGCTGCAGGCCGCAAAAAGAAATAAAAAAAGCCGGAGGATTCGCTCCTCCGGCTTTGCTGTTTATTAGTAGCTCTTAGCAGCAACGTACTTGCTGCTGTCCTTGGCGAAAGCGGCGCTTCCGCTGCCTGCATCTACGGTGGTATCCACGGTTACCCATGCCCCGTTCAGAAGTACTTCATTCCAGGCATGGTATACGTTGACGTACTCCGATGTGCCCATCATCAGCTTGGTGGGGACGCCGACGCTGCGGGTCATGGCGGCGAAGAGGGAAGAATAATCGTAGCAGATGCCTGTCCCGTCCACCAATACTTGGCTCAGGTTGGGAATGTAGCCGGTGGCAACATTGGCAGCCAGCTCATAATCATAGGTTACAGAACCGATAATATAGTCATAGATGGCCTTGACCTTGGCTTCGTCGGTGTTCAAGCCTGCAGTCAATTCCTTGGCCTTCGCCACAACTTCCGGAGCGGCGGCCCAGTTCACATTTTGGGTGGAGTTCAGGTAAACGGCATTGGCATCGGCCAGCACAACATCCTTGGTAGCCGAGTACACACTCTTGTACTTGTTGCCGGTGGTGTTCTCCAGTACGGCAATTTTGTAGGTTCCGCTGCCCAGCTGGAGCGGGAAGCTCTCTTCAGTTCCGTTGTTCTTCAGGTCGTAGGTGTAGCTTGTCCCGTCCTTGGTAACCATGACCTTGACCCGGGCACCGGAATCCGCTTGGTATTGGACGCCGATGGATCCGGCTGAGAGCTTGCTGTCATTCAACCAGGATGCGGCAGATGCGGCGGATGCATATGCGAAAAGCATGCTTGCTGCGACAATAGACGTGATGAACTTCCGCATACAAAAAACCTCCTTCGGGAGCTGGCTGCCATTCTTCTGACGAAGGGAAGGCCCTTTAGCTTTGCGTCCCTGCTTTTCAACAGGTT
>JAEWAA010000547.1 GCA_023391955.1 Bacillota bacterium
CGCCACCTCGACGACAATGAGAGGAGGCAGCCCCACCAACAGCCCCACCAGGGAGGCCTTGCCCACCGCAAAGCCCTTATGCATGGCGGAGTTGGACACAAAGGAGAACAGCCCCATGGCGATGCCGACTGCCGCACCCGCCGTCCAAGGCTGTCCCCAAAAGAGATTCAAAGCCATAGCCACCACTGCTCCGCAGGCATACACGCCGAACAGCAGCACATTCCGGTCCGCCGGCTGGCGGGAGGTCCATTGATACAGAATCCCCCTTAAGCCGAAGCAGACTGCAGCCGAAGCCGCCAATAACAACCACATGAATGATCAGGTCCTCTCCAGATGTCATCACACTACATTACAAACCATTACTTATTCCTCATAAATCATCTTGACGGTCATCCCGCCGTCCACCACCAGATTCTGTCCGGTGACGAAACCCGCCGTTTCCCCGCATAAATAGAGGCAGGCGGCGGCAATGTCTTCCGGAGTGCCCACACGGCCTACGGGATGCTGAAGTCGGTCTTTTTCGCTGTGGAAAGGGGTGACCGACCGGGAGCCCAGCTGCCAATCCCGGGTCTCGATCCAACCGGGGCAAACCGCATTCACGCGGATCCCGTACCCGCCGAGGCTGACGGCCATGGCATGGGTCAGAGCCAGGATGCCGCCTTTGGAGGCCGAATACGCTTCGGTCCCCGCCTCCGACATCAGTGCGCGGGTCGAGGCGATATGAACGATGCTGCCGCCTGTTCCCTGATCCCGCATCCGCCGGGCAGCTAACTGGGAGGCCAGGAAGGTGCCGGTCAGATTCACTGCAATGACCCGGCTCCAATCCTCCGCAGTTAGCTCCAGCATCGGCGCATTTTTCCCGATACCCGCGTTGTTGATCAGAACATGGATGTCCCCCAGCTCCAGAGCCGTCACCCGGAACCACCGTTCCACATCCTCCTGGACGCCCATATCCGCGCAGCAGAAAATTCCCGTTCCGCCCGCCTCATGAATCATTCTGATGACCTCCAGCCCGGCTTCCCGGTCCGTATCGCACAGGGACACGGCATATCCCGCTTCAGCCAGACGCAGCGCCACACAGCGGCCGATCCCTTGGGCGCCTCCAGACACAAGCGCTGTTTTCGCCATTCGCCAACCTCCCTCCGAAAGATAGACTACCAACATATTACCACAATCGGCTGAAATGACTCTATCCCTTTCACCAAAAGCGTTGCTTTTTGGGAGCAGCTTGGAATACTATAGAAGTAGCCTATGGATGGCTATTCCATAGGTTAATGAAAGGAGGCCGCCGCAGTGACCTTGCCGGAGCAATCCCAATCCGACAGAGAAATCAGCTACCGCATCGGCTGGAAGAAAGGTAAGATCCAAGTATCCGACCAAATATCCCGGGAACCGGGCCAGCCGTTATCTGCCCACACCGCTCCCCATCCGGATACGAATGATATCCATAACCATGACCCGCTGCTCGGGGTGATCTGGAAACGCGCTCCCTATCCCGGCTGGAAGGCCGTTTTTTGGGCTGCCGCGGTGCTGCCTGCCGCCGGTTTTGCTGCTGTGGTCTGGCTTGTATCCAGGTTAACCGAGGGTTGAAAAGTCAGAACGAATGATTATGAATAGGGTAGGAGGCTCTTGTTCATGTTGTATACTATACTTCAGGTATTTGCAGCGGTTCTCGGTTTAGCTGTCACCGGCGGAGCCGTATATACCGTATGGCGGTTGTTTCAGGCCAAAGGAAAAACCGGCGCTCCCGGGAAGCTGGAACGCCAGCTCTTGCTCCGCTGGACTGTATTCGACTATGCCGTTCTGGCTTTGGTGCTGATCGGATTGGTGTTCCTGCTGGCCGACGTTATCGGTGTCATCAATGACCGGGACCAATACCCATATTACCATTATGGTTATCTGCTGTCCGGATTTATATTTTCATTAGTGGGACTGATTTTTATGCTGGTCCGGCTCATCATGGTGCTACGCCTTGCGAACCCAGACCCGTCGGCGGTAGATCAGGGCAACAAACCAGACCAGGCTTACCACGCCGAATAGGGGATAAAGCACCTCCAGCAGGCGTCCAAAGCCGATTTGGCTGATCAGATAACAACCCAAGAGGATAATGGGGACCAACACAGCCATCCGCAGACCGGAGCGCTGCTTCAGCTGCAGCCCCAGCCCGTATACATTGGACAGAAACGTGGTCAGGATTTCCCCGAAGATAACCAGCACATATAAGAGCTGCACCACACGTCCCAAGGGCTGGATCAAATGGCCCATGGGAATTTCATAACGGATAATGCCGGGCATCTGCGCCGAAAGGGTGTAGTGGCAGGCCAGGAGAAGCAAGCCGATGCCTGCGCCTCCTGCAATTCCGCCCCAATAGAGGACCTTTTTGTCGCGGATAGCTTTGCCCAACGGCACCAGCACCGCCTGCGCCATAGCCAGATTGTAGGAAGTATAAAGAATCGGTGAAAACCAGGCCTTATGCCAAGGGAGATCTCCTTG
Organism: Bacillota bacterium; assembly: GCA_023391955.1. Taxonomy (GTDB): domain Bacteria; phylum Bacillota; class Bacilli; order Paenibacillales; family NBRC-103111; genus Paenibacillus_AR. The sequence continues at coordinate 2,494 of JAEWAA010000547.1, forward strand.
CAGGGTAATCCAGTTGCCGGAACCGGGGGAACGCATTGTAATCCATACGATAGCCGCGGTGAATAATAACATAATAGGCACCACCACCGAGTTGACCGCGAGGATGGCGGACATCCCCTTGTTCAGCAGCAGGTAAGTCAAGAACACCGTCAGGAAAAGACCAACTTGCACATTCAGGTTCATATGCTCCTGAAACAGGGAGCCTGTAGCAGCCAGCATAACGGAGGTAACGCCGAACAGAGTCAGCAGGGTGAATAAGCTGACCGCATCGCCGATTTTGGGGCCGAACAGCTCCTTGTTCAGGTCCTCATACGATTCGGCGCCGATCTCATGGGCGATCATCATCAGCTTGCAGCCCACCCACACAAAAAGGGCCGTTGCAATCCCGATGGTCGCCACGGCTACCCAGCCATATCTTGTGAAGAACAAAAGAATTTCCTTGCCGGTTGCGAAGCCGGCGCCTACTATGGTTCCCATATAGGTAAAAGCGATCTGGAGAATTTGCTTTAAATTGCGCATTCGTGTTTCCGCCTCCTTTCCAATCCGTTAGTACAAGGGTATGATAGAAGGGACAGGCGCATGACTTGCATCTTGAAATGCCTAAATGAAAAATGAACTGGAGCGTGTATCTGTGCTGGAATTGCTTAAGGAGTGGATACTGGAGTTCGGTTACCTTGCCATGTACGGGTTTCTTGCCGTGGGAATCATCGGGTTGCCCGTTCCGGACGAAATCCTGATGACCTTCATCGGATATTTGACATCGCTGAATTGGTTTTCGTACTCACTCTCCATAGCCGTCTGCTTTTCCGGCTCTATGACAGGCATGCTGGTCAGCTACGCCATCGGGCATAAAGTCGGCAAGCCCTTTCTTACCCGGTACGGCAAGTGGATCAAACTGACGCCCAAGAGGCTGGATAAGGCGGAGGAATGGTTCAGACGCTTCGGATTATGGACGGTCACCTTTGGCTATTTCGTCCCGGGTGTACGCCATTTTACCTGCTATCTGGCAGGCATCAGCGGCGTCCGGATTTGGCGCTATATTGCGTATGCCGGCTCCGGGGCATTGGTCTGGACAATAACCTTCATTACCCTGGGCCGTTTTATCGGCCATAATCTGGATTTCGCCATGAAGATTGTCCACCGCTACATCGGCATTGGTGTAGGGGCGGCAGCAGTTATTGCCTGCTTAGCTGCTCTGATCGTTCTCCGCAGCCGCAAGCGGATTATCTAAAGATGCTGGATGCAACGCCAAAAAGCCACCGCTGGCTGCTCTCCCGAGGGAAGGCATAAGCGGTGGCTGTTTATTTATGAACGCTTGGGTTTATTCGCTTCTTCCGAACAGCTTGATGGATTGGATGGTTTTGCTCTTCGTATCGATGTCTAGCTTGAGGACAGTGGTTTTGGTTTTGTAGGTCATGACATAGTCCGTACTGGAATCCGGTTTGCCCAACGCCTTGGCGGCTTCTGCAGTGGTTTGGCCTAACCGCAGGCTGTTCAGGCCGGGATCCTCCTCGGAGCTGGCTACTTCGACGAATTCCACCTGCTTCAAAGGATTCAAACCGATATGAAAGCCATCATATTCATATACGCTGATCGGGTCTTCGGCATCATCCATCAGATATTGGCTTTTGGGGTTGCCATGGAGCTTGACAACGCTGTCCTGGGAGTCGCCAATGGCAACACCCATAAGCAGGGGTTTTTCCACCGTATAAGAGTCGTAGGTTCTTTTGGGTTTGGAGGTTGCCGCGGTAGTGGGTTTGGCTTCATTGCCTGCTTGTTGAACATGGTTGTTAACTCCCGGTACCTTCTCGGGGGGAGCCATTGTATCCGACGCTGCAGTTACGGTGCCGGCTGTAGGGCTGCCGGTGGGGGCGGTTGTTGTTGCTGCTGGAGCAACGGTTGCCTGTCCCGGAGACGGTGATTGTGCTGCATTGTCGCCACCGCAAGCAGCCATTGTTGCGGCAAGGGCAATCATCATTCCGGCTGCTGCCGCCTGGCTGAACCATTTCTTTAACATGGAGAATCGATCCCTTCTATAGAACCTGTGTCTCTCGAGTAAACGCCCGACGGCGTCATCTGTGACACCGGATGTAATCCATCATACCTCCAAAGGGTTGCCATAAACAATACTCAATTGGCACTAACTAATCATTCCATTTACCTTATATAGACAGTCCGTCACCGGAAAAAGTTGCGTTTTTGGTGAAAAAAATAACAAACGTACTTGAAATGCTTGAATTCCCTATGGTAATGTTACAAGGATTAAGACAGCGAATAAAGGCGATG
>JAEWAA010000621.1 GCA_023391955.1 Bacillota bacterium
ATATATGCCTTGCTCCTGCAGCTTCTTCGCATCATCATACGGCGCCAGCTGCTTCACGCCCTCCTTCAAATCCGTCCCGTTCTTGAAATCCCAGTGTTTGCCCTTGATGCCATAGCTCAGCATAAGAAATACATCTTCATCATTGATGGCGCTCTCCAGTATCTCCAGCGCCTTCTTCAGCTTCTCCGGCTCCTTGGCCAGCTGCACGCCGAATGCATACATATTGCCTGCCGAGCCCCATGACCAGCCTCCGCTTTGGCCCTTGGGTCCTTTGGGCAGCGGGCCGAATTCAAGCCGGCCGTTGGGATTCAGCTTCTTCAACGCCGTAATGGACGAGCCGGGATTTGTTTCGTCCGTAGCAGAGACATTGGAATTGTCAGTGAAGGCGAACACTCCGTCCAGCTGCTTGGGACCCAAGTCCTTGCAGGTTACGAACTCGGGGTCAATATAGCCTTTTTTGTACCAATCAGCCAGGAGAGTAAGCGCTTCCTTCGCTTCGGGCTGAACGGCTCCATTTACGATTTTCCCGTCCTTGACCATCCATTGGGTGGGCATAACGCCGTAGGCCCCGAATATCTTCTGGAAGGCCGCGTAATAGGAGTTGCCGTCCGAGCTCATCCCAAACACGCCGATTTTTTTCAACGCTTCGAAGGCTGCCGTCATCTCATCGATGGTTTCGGGAATTTTGGTCACCCCCGCCTTGTTCAGCAAGTCTGTTCTCCAGGCAACCGGCGTGGTGAACTGACCGCCATACAGGGTGGGCAAGCCATAGTTCTTCCCCTTTTGCTCGGTGTAATACCAGCCCTGAGGCGCGTACTTCTGAAACAAGGCCTTGGTGCGGGGGGCATATTGTTCGATCAAATTCATGGGCACCTCAGCCAGCAGCCCCTGGTCCGCATATTTCTTCAGCTCATTGGGATCAAGCACGAACATCACATCAGGGACCTCTCCAGTGGACATCATGATCTGCTGCCGCTGGGCATAATCCGCATTGGACACGGCGATCATTTTCAGCTTCACGTTGAATTTCTGCTCGACGTATTTCTGCCCCTCCGAATCCGGCAGCACAATGTTATTGACCATCCATGACAGCTCCACCGGCTTTTCGTCCTGTGCTGCGGTTTGACCCGGGCTTGGTTTGGCACTGGCAGCCGGTGTGACTGCGGTTTCGCTGCCGCCGCCGCATCCGGCCAGGACCGAAGTCATCAGCATACCCGCCGCTATACTCTTGATGAAGCCGCTGTACAACCCCTTTTTTAACATCTTGCATTCCTCATTTCCTCAATAATAATTGTATTGTATAAAGTCTTTCGACCTGATACCAGCTTGAGTTGCAAAGCCTCAGCCCTTTACTGAGCCCAGCATGATCCCCTTGACGAAGTAACGCTGCACGAAGGGATATACAAACAGAATAGGCAGAGTGGCTATCATAACTGTCGCCGCCTTCAAGGTTTCCGGCGAATAGTTGGTAGCCTGAAGCAATTCCGCCTGCGTAGCCAGTACGTCGCTCTCGTCAATAACCGTCCGGCGCACAAACAGCTGCAGCACCTGCTTATCCATGTCCCGGATATAAATCATTGCATCGAACCAGGCATTCCAATGGCTTACTCCCGCCCATAGCGCAACCACCGCCATTACGGGAACGGATAAGGGAAGCACAATGGAGCTGAATATCTTCATTTCCCCGGCGCCGTCTATCCTGGCGGAATCGATAATCTCCTCGGGTATGGACTGGAAGAAATTCCTCATAATGATCATATTAAAGGCGGTGACGGCCCCCGGCAGCAGAAGCGCCCACATGCTGTTAAGCAGCCCCAAGTCGCTGACCAGCAGGTAGGTGGGAATCAGGCCCCCGCTGAACAGCATGCTGAACACAAACAGCTTCATCAGGAAGCTTCTGTGAGGGAAGGATTTCCTGGATAGCGGATAAGCGGTGGTTGAGGTAGCCGCCAGTACGATTGCCACCCCGAGCCCGGTCCGCACCAGCGTGTTGATGAAGGCATCGGCCAATCCCGCCCGGTTTATCACCTTCAGGTAGGAGGACAGGGTGACCTCCGTGGGAAACAGATGCAGGCCGGGCAGCTTGGCGGCAGCGGGTGTGCTGAGGGAAAGGGTCAGGGTATACAAAAAGGGATAAAGGGTTGAGAAGGCCAGCAGCAGCAGCAAGAGGATATTGACGGCCTCGAATATGCGCTCGCCGATTGATCGTCTGTTCATCTTGTTCTCTCCTTACCAGATTCCTTGTTCTTTATCGTAGAGCTTCACCAAACGGTTGGCGATCATAACCAGCACCAGTCCAAAAAAGGAGTTGAACAGCCCCGCTGCTGCACCCAGCTCGTAATTCATGGTCAGCAGTCTGCGCAGCACATAGGTATCCAATATGTCACCGATGCTGGAGGTGGTGGGCGTCATCAGGTTGTAAATCTGGTCGAAGCCGGCGGACAGAAATTTTCCGATATGCAGGAGCAGCATGGTGGTGATAACCGGTGTAATAGCCGGCAGGGTAATATGCCAGATTTGTCTCCAGCGGTTGGCTCCGTCGGCAATGGCCGCTTCATAGAGGGTCGGATCGACACCGGACAACGCCGCAAAATATACGATGGAGCCCCAGCCGATGCTCTGCCATATGTCAGTCACTACGATGACTCCATAAAACTTGGAGGGTTCGATCATCCAACTGACCGGCTCGAAGCCGAGATAGCCAAGGATTTGGTTGAAGCCGCCATGGATACTGAGGAAGCTGAACAGAATGCCGGCAAGAATCACCCAGGAAAAAAAATGGGGCAGATAGGAAATCGTCTGAATGGTGCGCCGAAACCAGCTGGACCGGATCTCATTAAGCATAATCGCCAGCAGGATCGGCGCCGGGAAAGCAAAAACATACTTCAAGAAGGAAATGACAACCGTATTGCGCAGGGCATCCATAAAGCCTTGTCCGGAGAATAAGTATTCAAAATGCTTAAAACCCACCCAGGGACTTCCCATAATTCCCTCAAGAATTCTGAAATCCTTAAAAGCGATGGTAATTCCATACATCGGTACATAAGCAAACAGCAGGAACAGCAGGAATCCCGGAAGAAACATGAGGATTAAATAGCGGTTTCTTGCATACGAACGGATTGTTGCCCTCAGCCTCCCCGACAAGAATGGCAGGACGGATTCACTCCTTGCCGCCGGTTTAACGCCTTCTCTCATACTCACATCCCCTATCGCCTGATTTCAATTGCTTCTCGCTGACTTAACTGTAGAGGGGAATGAATTCCGGTGCCAGTCACATTTTTTTTGGGACGCATACAGTCCAGAAACGGCGTGAACCGGTGGTCAAGAAAATGTTAACGCTGCGGGAATGCTCTTAATCCGGCCTGTTCACCCTTGAACGCGCAGCAAAAAGCCGCAGGCGCCAAGCCCCCTGCGGCTCCACCGGTACAGGCATCCGCCTGACCTTCCTTTATTCATGCCGGGCCTGCTTCTCCCGGTATTCGCCGGGAGTGATCCCGTATTTCTTTTTGAAGACACGGAACAGCTGCTGGACACTGGTATAACCGATTTGTTCGGATATCTGCTGCAGGTTATAGTCCGTCGCTGTAAGCAGCCGGACTGCATGCTCCAGCCGGAGCGCCGTCACATACTCCACGAAGGATTCACCCACCTCATCCTTGAACAGTTGGCTGAGATAGGAGGCGCTGATGCCGGCTTCATCCGCCGCTGACTGCAAGGACAGGTCTGTCGTATACCTGTCCTGTATCCAAACCAGCGTTTTCTTGATCAGAATCTCCGTTTTGTTCCGCTTAACCGACTCCATAAACGCCAATATGGAAACCAGCAGGTCCTCTGCAAACCATGCGTGAATGGCCGCTGACGCATTCAGGGAGAAGAACGCCTCATACGGATTATTTCCTTGAAGCATCCTTTCTGTATCGTCATCATACTCCTGCAGCAGCCTGATCATGGCAACCAGCAGCTGCAGGTAAAATGTCTTGATTAAATGGAAGGACGGGTGGTCCTGCTCCAGCTTTATTCTAAACTCCGCCAGGGCATGAAGAGCTGCCCTCCCGTCCCTTGCTCTTAACGCCCTCAGAATATCCTGTTCCTCGACGGACGGATATTGTGCCAGCTTCCCGGCAACCAGCGTCATGTTCTGATACGGCAATACCTCATCGTAGACATTGGCCCAATTCATCTGAAGCGCCTGGAGTGCCTCCCTGTAGGAGTAGGCCAGATTGTGGACAGGGCGCACTGACCGTCCTACGCCAATTGTAACGGTATGCTTCAGGATTTTCTTGACCACCCTGCGCAGCTCATCCGCATATTCTACCAGACCGGCCTCGGAGACTGTTTCCCCATTGTAGTTCAGGATGATGACCGCATAGGGATGAACCAGAATCGAATCCAGCCGGACATTCCCGCCAATGAAGTGAAGCGCTGTCAATTCATGGGCAATATTGGACACTGCAAACAAGAACAACGCCTGATCCTTATCGAAGGTGCTGCTGGATTCTGCATCCATCTGAATAACCATCACACTGAAATGAGACCAAGGGAACAGCTCCCACTCCTGAAGCTCCTCTGACAGACGGGTTAAATCCACCACATTCCCGTGTATGGCGGAGTGCAAATAATGAGTGTGCAGCAAGGGGAAATGCTTCTCCTGCAGACTCTTTCCATTATGCACCTCCTCCAGTAAACCGTTGATATGCCGTTCGATCCGCAGCCATTCATCGTTGCCGCTGTCGTCATCTGGATGCCTGTTGATGGACAGCTTTTCCATAATCCGCTTGATGACAATTTTGATCTGCTTGTGGCTGAAGTAAGCCGAAAAAATGGCCAGTATACACAGCAATAGCGAGATAGCGATAATTGTCTGTTTGAACAGCTCCACTTGATGCCGCGGGGTGCTGGAGGGAATAATCATGGCATAGGTCCAGTCATTCCAGCTTGACTTGACCATGGACAGATAATATCCGGCCGCCCTTCCGGTATACATGGTCCGTTCTTGGGAATGATCCTCCATGAAGGCCTGTACTTGGTCAAGCGCAAGGCCGGGATACGCTCCGGCCATTGTTTGGGCAATGACCTGCCCCTCTTTGTTGATCACCATGACCTGCCCCTCCGACCCCAGCGGAAATTTGGAGATGACTTGAGTGAGGAAATCCGGCTTCAGATTCACGACCACCGCAGCCTTGGCCTCGTTATAGAGCATAGGCAACAGTCGGATATGGGTAATGACCGTTTCCTTCTGGCCGTTGGCTGCCGTAACTAACCGCGGGGTAATCCACTTCCGTTGGCTTTTGGTCTGGATCATCCGGTCCACATCCCCGAGCCAGCCGGTATCCTGGAATACCCGGTCCTCATGGATCAGGGTAATCAACTCGTTGGTGATAACCGTCTTTTGGTTGAAGTGATAAAAATAAACAGACAGCAGCCCGTCGGTGCCACTTTTCATCATCGCCAAATCATTGCGGACTCTGTTGGATTCCAGCGCAGCCCCAAGCGGCGGCTCATCCGCGATATTCATGACATCGATGGTATTGGACTGCATACTGATCTGGCTGGTCATCTGTTCGATATTCGCCAGCCTGGTCTCCACCTGCTGCTCAATCTGGGACAGGCTCTCCCGGGAGGAGCGGTATATCTCCTCCTGCACAATCCAGGAGCCCATGTAATAGATGGCCGTGCCAAACAGAATAACCGGAAAGATGGAAATCAGAAGCGTTGTTGTAACCCATTTAGGCGGAAGATGCTTCAGACTTAGTATCCTGTTCATTGGCTGCTCTCCTGTTTGAAGTGAAGGTCCCCTTCTCCCTTGGGTACATATGATAGGATCAGGCTGCGCATCATTAATAATAAATATGTTTCGGTTACGATGCCATTAACATTTTTTCTTCAGGCTCTGCTTAGGGCGTGTCTGATAACTCCGAGGGGAGCAAATAAGGCCCTCATTTTCGTTCATGGCAAGGAACTTTCGTGTGAGTTCACCGGGAGGACGTCAAGCGGGAGTGACGATGCAAGGGGCGAAAAGACGGTGAAAGATGCCCTCAAGCGAGTTTTCAGACACGCACTCGTCTGCGGCAGGCTTAAAAACATACGAAAGCCCCCGGTTCCGCCGGGGGCTGGGGCTGAAGTCGGGTCAGGTTCGTGTCCGGGAAAGCCAATTCATAATCAGCAGCGTGGAAATCAGCCCCAATATGGACAACGACAGCATATAGTCGGGTATGGAGCGCAGGGGTCCGATTTTGACCGGATCAATAATCGTCGGACTGACACTGGCCATGGTGGTGTTCGGCATGGAATGGACATTCAGGGAATCCGCCGGATTGATGGTTGCTTTGGCCGCCTGATTAATTCCGTAATCCTTGGTGTGGACCGATTCGGCAGAATGCTGGGTATTGTAAGCCGTATGCAGGAAGCTGA
>JAEWAA010000653.1 GCA_023391955.1 Bacillota bacterium
GGAGAGGGACATCTCCCCTTTTTCCGTGGTCAGCGTCGTGAAGGTGCCCAGCACAAACAGCAGAATAGCCAGCAGCCACAACAGGGTGCTGATCCCGGCAATGGAGGTGTGGACATACCCCAACGCATGAAGGACCAGCAGAATATCGGAGGTGACAAGAGAACCCACTAACAGGAAATAAATCGATATATAATACAGGATGTCAAACCGGATTTTGCGGGCAGAGCGTTTAAACAAAAGCGGAATATTCTTCACGATCACATACACATTCCCCTTGGCCCAGCGGCTGCGCTGGCGGAACCATACCTTCACGGTCTGGGGCTCCTGCTCCCAGGTGACGGCTTTGGGCTGGAATTTGATCCGGTAGCCCATCATGTAAATGCGGAAGCTGATTTCCGTATCCTCGGCAATCGCCTTCACATCCCAGCCGCCCACTGCCTCCACAATGCTGCGCCGCATGATAAAGTTGGTGCCCGGAATGGTGCACAGCCGGAACAGCTGCCAGCGCCCCGCCTGAGCCATCCATTGAAAGGATAGGGTCTCGATATTAATAAACCGGGTCAGCATGCTGGCATCCCGGTTGCGGGTGCGGAATTTACCGATAACCGCCCCTAACGTGGGATCTCCGGTGATTTCCGCAGCCAGGATACGCAGGGCGTCCCGCTCCGGGGTATTGTCCGCATCATAGATGGCGATGAGCTCTCCCCGGCTTTCCTGAAAACCGATGTTCAAAGCGTTGGATTTACCTTTGCCGCCGGTAATCTTATCCGTATTGATGATCTTGAACTGCCTGTTGGGATAACGCCGCTGTACATCGGCCAGCAGAGCGGCGCTGTTGTCGGAGGAATTATCGTTGATGACAATCAGCTCATAACGGTCCGCCGGATAATCAAAGGCCAGCAGCGACTCCACGGTCTGGACGATCACTTTACCCTCGTTGTGGGCCGGAACCAGAATAGAGACAAAGGGGTATTCCCCCTGCAGCTTGGGTGAAGGGCTGCGTTCGGTCCGTATGTAATAGATATACCCCGCAATAATCAATGCTACATTCACCAGCAGCAATGACCAGATGGCCACCACCGACATAACCATCAGTAGATCTGGAAGCCTCATACATTACCCCTATTTCAAGAATTTGCGCCGGTATAACCTTCTGCCCGCGGCGATGAATAACGTGAACACAGCCAAAGCGCCTACGACCACGGCAAGAAAGATCTGGTTTTGAGCCTGAAAAAAGCCTGTAAAGCTGGCTTTTTCCCGTTCTATATAAGTAAAGTCGTCATCCGGTCCATCCCCTGTTTCCCGAGCCTCAGAGGCAAGAAGCACCCCATCAATCCTCACCTTGCCGCCTAGAGCGGAGGCCGTATGGGCAGCGGTCCGGGTGGTATGCTCCCGTTCCCGGTAATCAGCAAATACGGCAGGGTACGCTTTCAGAGTTTTCACCAGAGCGTCCAGCTCCTTTTTGCTCTCCGGGAAATCCAGAGTAACCGCTGTATTCATAGGATAGGTAGAGAAGGATACCCTTAGCATTTCCCATTCACGGGGAAAGTCCGGGCTGATGCTGTATAAAGTGGACGGAAAGTAAGCAGAAACGGAACTTTTCTCCCTGTACACAGGGGACTCCGTCTTGTCCGCATAGACTACCGCCGAATCGAAGAAGCCCATTCCTTCCCGGCTGTAGTGGCGGTCGAAGGTCCAGTACTGCTCTGCTGCAATCCCCAACGGAGCCACGCCTTCTGTCATTAGCATATCAAGAAATGCGCCGGTCTGCAGCTTTAGCGGGTCGATTCCTGCCGAAATAACAGGAAAAACCGCGGGAGCCTCCAGCAAAACACTGCCCTGCTTGCCTTGGATGTACCGGAGCGTCTCCGCGTAACGTTTGGCAGCAGGGAATTGAAGGTTGTCCAGCACGGGCCGGGCTGCCACCAAAAAAGGAATGCCTCCTTCATACAGCTCATCCGCCAAGCTGCGGAGGAGGCTGTAATCGGAGTAAGGGGTAAAGCTGCGGATCAGCGCATACAGCTGACCGTGGCCAGGCAGCCCCATCCATTCCCGGAGCAGCCGGGCCGTGGCCAGCCTCCCCTCGGCCCCTCCTTGCGGAGCAGGGCCGTACCGGCGCAGCGGCTGGTCCCCCGCTGCTGCTGGTAACGCTACCCCGCCCAGCTGCAGCACACTGCCGGGGAAGCTCTCCAGCTCCCGCTGAAGCTCTGGCGGGGCCGCAGACTCTAGGGCTGGATCAAGGGTAAGCACCACCAGCCGCTCATAGTTTGCCAGAGCGCCGGACCGGTAGGTGCTCATGGACTCTACCGTTACCTTGGCTCCCAGCGTCTGAAGAAAACGCGCAGCCGCAGCAGTTTCATCCTCCCGGCCGGTGCCTATAGCCAAGCTGTCATATAACAACAGTACCCGTGTCCCTTCAGCGGGAACCAGCGAAGGATCTGCTGCCGCCGCGGCCGCGCCGCCATACGGCAGCCAAAACCAAACGGCCGCCGCCAGGATCAGCAGCGGGCGCAGAAACCTTTTGGGCAGAATGGATGGCATTCAGGCATTCACACCTTTGTTCGGTATTGGAGGAAGCAATGCTCCCGGTTTTGCAGGTTCAAACGCTTGATCCGGCGCCTGCCGGTAACCCAGCTCCCCGCCGATCAGATCCGCAATGGCCAGCACACTGACCAGGTCAAATCCCAAGGTAAACAAGAATTCATGCTTGGCCAAATCCGCATCGCCTGCCCCGATAATGGAAACCATAATGCCCGACAGCCCGATGCCCATTCCGGCGACAATCAGCGCAAGCTTCTGGATATGGCGCATGTCCCGGGCTTTGACCCCTTGCACAAACCCCGGCAGATACAATCCTGCGACGAGCATCATCCAAATGACGATGAAGCCGAAGGTTTTGGGGGCGGCGGCCTGCTTTATGAGACTGTAGACGGAGAAAAAGCGGCTCTGGGCGCCGAAATCCTTGCCTGCCGATTGCTCGTAGCTGCCCATCGCTTCGGGACGGATGGTGAAGGCATTACGGGCCGCCACGTTAAGAAGGGCTCCCATTTCATCGGGATGAGCGGCGTAATAAGCCGCAATGGAAACGAACCCGTATTTTCCGTAGAACATCTTCTCCAGTTCAGGTCCGCTTACATCCACCGCAGAATACGGCGCATAATAAATGGTGCCCTTCAGGAGTGCATACTGCCGGTCCATGCCGAAGGCCTCCAGCGCCTTCTCGGGATTGTCCGTGGTCTGCAATACCCCCCGGGACATGGCATGGTACTGATTAATATTTACGAAATCCTTAGGAATCCATACGTAGGTGGCAATTCCCGCCGCAAAAAGCAAAGCCAGTATGCCCCCGGCTGAGAACCGGAACAGCCTGTCCCGCCGCATAAACAAAAGGGATACCCCCGCCACAGCTAGAACTACGCCAACGGGAGCATTCTGCTGCTTGACGGTAATCAGGATCAGCGCACTGACAGTGAATAAGGCCAGCAGGACGTAATCGTTGTACCGTTTCCGGTAGAACAGCAGCCAGGACGCCATAAGAAAAACCATCATGACCAAAACGACGCTTTCGCCAAAAAAGGAGTTGAAATACGCCGTATAGGCGGTGTCTGCAAACACGAACACTGTTATGGCGGCAACAGCATAACCCTTCAGCCGGGACATCCGGCAGGTCATCCCCTCCACCAGAAGATAGACGGCAGCCGTATACAGAAGGGTCAGCAGCGCCGCCTGAATGCGGATATCGAACACAGTCGTGCTGTAAACCAGCTTGTTCACCGCCAGAGCCAGTTGGATCAGCAGGGATTGGGATGAATAAAGCAGCGTGTCATGCTCATTAAAATATTGAAAAATCCCGTATTCCCGGACAAAGTGGCCCAGGTACTGGCTGTCATAATCCGGCTGGCTAAAATATAGTCCGTTGCCGTAGAGGATCCGGTAGTAGTCACCGTTATCCGCCATGCCCACGAAGGGTGGCACAAACAGAGCCAGCACCGTAATCATCAGGACGCCGGACGCTGCCATCACCGCCGGTGAAACGAAACGGGCCGCAAAAATTGCGGCCCGTTGTAACCCGGACGGTATGCGCGGAAAACTCATGCTGCATCACCCTCCATATTTATTAGTAACGGTAGGCTAAAAGGGCCATCAGGTTGTCGAATGAGTAAGCCTGGCCGCTTCCGGTATCGCCGAAGCCCCCGTACAAAGGGCTGGCAGGATCATCGACCCGGTACGCCTGCATTCTTTGCACTGCCGCTTCATACAGCTCACGGTCCCGAGTCTCGGAGCCGATCATTGCCGCCAAGGCATAGATAGCGGTGGATTGGATATCGTTCAGCGGCTTCCCGGCAAGGGAATATGCACCGAACAGCGCGCCGTGCAGCACCTCCTGCTTGATATAACGGAGGCTGGCTTGCGGCGCTTGGCCTATTTCGGCCAGAGAAAGGATGGTCAAAAGCGATTCTACCGTATGAATGGAGCCTGCTTCATAGGATTTGCTTTCATAATTGTACCTTGTCTGATAGAAGGGAAACAAGTCGGAAATGTACCCATTTGCGACAATATTCTGCATTTTTTTCATTACATCAGAATGTTCCTTAGACGGTAATGGAAGCTTGTCCAGCGTCTTCAAATCAATGTAGCATAAGGTAATAAATGAATTGGCCTTATTGTACGTCTCGTCATAGAAATCCCGCATTTCCCCGTCCGGGATATTGTACTTGGCAAAGCGCAGTCCGTACTTGTCCGCCAGCACCGTGTATGCCTTGTCGCCGAAAACCTCCCCCGCCTCATATAAAGCGCGGATCATCCGCAGGTCATCCACTGCCGCATTCAGCGGATACTGCTTGGAGAGCTTCGGACTGTACCGGTAGCTGAACAGCCGTTCCCGGTCAAACACCCGCTTGGCCTGCTCCCAGCCGGCTGCGAAGCCTTCCCGGTTGCGGGAGAGTGCCTGGTAGCGCAACAATAACGACGCCGACTCGCTTAAAATTTCAAACCCGGTAGCCTGCTCTTTGTTCTGTTCGGTGTCGATGTAATTGGTCCGGACGCCGTCCGGGCCGCTTAGTCGTTCACGGATAAACCGGTGCAGCTGCTCCTCCC
>JAEWAA010000671.1 GCA_023391955.1 Bacillota bacterium
CACACGGACATTACGCTTCACGGGGCGTCGGTTATAGTGCTGGGGTTGGGGCGTGTGGGGATGACCCTGGCCCGGACCCTCAAGAATCTCGGCGCCGCAGTCAGAGTGGGCATCCGGGAGCCGGAGCTTCAAGCCCGCGCCATCGAAATGGGGCTTCAGCCGTTCCATGTGAACGGGCTGGCGGAAGAGGCGGCCAATGCCGACATTCTGTTTAATACGATTCCGGCTATGGTGGTGACCGCTGGGGTCATTGGCAATATGCCGCCTGCGTCCCTGATCGTGGACCTTGCCTCCAAACCGGGGGGGACGGACTTCCATGCCGCGGAGGCTGCCGGTGTCAAAGCCATCCCTGCCCTTGGGCTGCCCGGCAAGGTGGCCCCCAGAACAGCCGGCCGTATCCTGGGAGATGCTATCGTCGAGATATTAAAGCAGGAGCTGCACAGCCCGCAGCGCCGGTAACATTTTTTTAGCCAATCAAGAGGAATGCTCTTGGTTGGTTTTTTTTCGCAGCCTGGACGCATGTGCAAACCAAAAATTGGGAATGGTAGAGGGGTAGTGGTGCATTTTGGAGAATAGGTGGTTGTAAGGATGGATTATCAAGAGGGACTTAGGCAGGTGAGCGACGCCAACTCCAAGATTGTGGAGGCAAACGGCGAGGTTGCGGATGTTATTTTCAGTGTGTACATCTATCATTGGAACTGGTACTTGGCAGTATTCCTGATCATCGCTCCCTGGGTGGTATGGGCCATTTTCAGAAATCGGGAAAGCACCGCAAGATTATTGCTGGCTGCTCTGTTTATTATGATTTTCTCTGCTGTGCTCGATACAGTTGGGATTGAAAACGGGTTATGGGCTTATCCGGTCAAAGCTATTCCTTCCCCAACCTTGAGCTTTTCCTACCGGTTATCCGTGCTGCCGGTGTTTGCCATGCTGCTGATCCAATTTAAGCCCCACATCAGTCCGATTCTGAAGGCCATTTTTTATAGCGGAATCAGCGCTTACGTCGGCCTGCCCCTCATGGCCATGGCTGATCTGTACAAAAAGCTGAACTGGGCCTATACCTATTCCTTTTTCATTCTCATGACCATGTACTTGATTGCCTATTGGCTTACCCAGCTCAAAAGCTTTACCCCCATATCGTCCGGGAAAGCCAGGGGAGAAAAGGAAATTCATCTGGTTCGGCGAAGGGAAAAAGCGCGTTAATTCCCGCCCGGAGCAGACAAGGAAAGAGGGCGGATACGTGAAGGTTTAACGGAACGGAGCGACGCTTAAACGGCGAAAATGCCCTCTACAGTTTTCTAACGGAACTCTCCGACTCTTAGAGGCATAGTAAGTGGGGAAAAGCAGACAAATGGAGCTGTAAGAGCTGCAGAGTTCCGTTACAGCAATACGCCGCACGATCGCTCGCAGTATCTCCCGCAATACCTCCCGTATTACCGTCCGTATACTCTACCGTCCGTACACTCTCAAACAACTGTTCAGGCGCCAAATAAGGGGCTGTCCAATCCGTCACAGGATACCGATTCCGAAGCTCCCTCCCGGTGGCTCCTGCTGAATCGGTATTTACCTGGACGGGATTTTCGGACAGCCCCATAAACTATTTTTTGGGGATTAGTATTTTACCAACCGTTAAACCGGCGGAGTACATATCCTTCGCTGCTCAGATAAGTTGTGGTTCTGGAATAGGCCTTTGTCTTGTCATCGCCGGTTGTTGTGGCTTCCCGGGTATTGATGCTTGATCCGTTGACACCTACAAAGAACAGCACATGTGATCCGCTATCTACGTAGATATCATAGATCTGCCTGGCTGATGCGGCAATGGAATAGGTATAGGTAGAGCTAGCTAAATTAGTGGTGCTCAGCTTGGAGGTAAAGCCGGCCGCACTGCCCACGAAGCCCGAGCAGTCTAAGCCTGCGGTGCCGCTTTGGTAACCGGTGGTATCGGTGTTCACATTACCGGCAAATTTTCCTTTGCTCATGGCATCGGCGAAGCTTGTCCAGCCAGAGGAGGAATATGTGGTCAGTCCATCGTTTCCGCCCCATGCATAAGGAATTCCGGTCTGAGTGGAACCGGTGGCTGCACCTACAAGATAATCAGGCGTGGTGACCTTGGACGAATTGGGATTGACTTTGTTGGCTGCTTTATAAGTCCAGGTAAGTGCAGACATCGAATTGGCATTGGTCTGAGTGGTACTCCGGGAGTTAGGTGCGTTAGAAGCCAAGGTGATAGCCTTAGCCTGAAGCTCCTCGGCAGCTTCATCCTGAAGAGCCTTTGCCTTGATCTGTGGAAGCTGAGACTTAAAGCTGGCAGAAGGGACAAAGGCCTTTTTGGTGATCTGCACCTGATCCTTCAAACACAGGATTTGGTACAAATCTCCATTGGCGGTCAGCTCAATCATTTGGTTAGGTGTAAAATAATAGCTGCTGAGATCAATCGGCGCTACAGCCGTCAGACTGTTTCCGGCATACTTCCGGACGGTATATTCACCACTTACCTTCGGGGTATCAACCTGATCAAACAAATCCACATATAAGGTATTGTTTTGATCCGCATGAAGCACATTTACGCTGCCCAGCAGCTCGCTGGCGGAAACTTCAATATTGACGCCGTTCCGGGAGATTTGAGCGGTTTTAAGATCCTTTTTCATGGCTGCGGGGAGCTTGCTGCTCTCAGAAATGCCGGCTGCAGCGGCAGCGGACAGAGCCTCACCCGGAATGCCAACCGGATAGCTGGTTTGGTTAGCAGACAGCCACACCTTGCCGGCGCTGTCTTTATACAGCTTTTCCATGGCATAGCCATCCACACCTGCAGGGGCAGGCACCTCCTGAAGCAGATTGCCGTCCAAGGATGTGATAAAGACGCTGCCCTTATCATTGTCCATCAAGTAGACCTTATCCTCCCCAACAGCCATGCTTCGAATATAGTGGCTGTACGGAACGGCAATATCGTATGCGAAGGAGCCGTCTTTATATACATTAATCCGCTTATGCACATTGTCGGCAATGAGTATGGAGTGATCTGCATTGACCGTAAAGGCCTCCGGACCCTCCTTGCCGCCTTCTTGAATGGAATAACCGAGCTCCCCGGAGCCGCTGCCTACATTCACGATCAGAACAACGGTATCGCGGGACGAAATCAGATCTGCGGAGGCATCAGGAGCAACGGATGGCGCTGCTAAGGAGGTGGAGGGCAGCATAAGGATGGCGGCAATCAACAGGGCGGCACGGCAGCTGGTCAGAAATCGTTTGTTGGCTTTAAACATGGTTTTCCTACCCTTCGTTTTGAAGTGAGAATCGTGACCTTGCACTTTTAAGCTTGAAGCCAATACGGACTAAGAGCCCTCCTCCCATATGTAAAAATAATGTAATTATGCAATACAATCCCATTGTAACACAGTGTAAATATTTGGAAAGTGGAAAAAATCACAAGCATAGATTAAATGAAAAAAAGGCCCCCAAGCATCAGCTCGGGGACCATTTTTTTATGAAATCAGCCTATAAAATGCAGAATTGAGGCTGACGCCTTTAGAGATTGCGTTCCAAAAGCGCCCCCAGCTGCTCAGCCAGTACCTGGTACGAGAAGGGCTTTTCATTCATGAACCACCACTCCACCACCCCCGCGTAAGCCGCTGCCGTAAACCGGACCAGCACCTCCTCCCGGATGCCTTCGTTCTTCCCGCGGGTCACATCCAGCTCACAGCGGAATTCCTCAATGAGAAAATCCAGGAACCGGTTGCGGAAATAAGGGGCGCCCTTGCTGGCCAGCATCAACGAAAAGAAGGAATACTGCGCATCGAAATATTCGCAGAACACCAGAGTAGCCTCTGTCCATTCCAGCCGGCAGGAGGATTCGCACAGCTCCCGGAGCCGGTCCATGTGCTCTCCGATGAGCTTGTCCAGAAGATCGTATTTATCCAGATAATGCAGGTAAATGGTTCCGCGGTTTACATTGGCCCTGTCCGAAATATCCTGGATGGTGATGTCATCCAGATGTTTTTCGCCCATCAGGGTGATTAAGGCTGTTTTGATCGCCTCCTGGGATTTGAGAATCCGCCTGTCTACTTTTACCATATCAGCAGCACCACACCTTCTGTTGTCATCTATTGTACAATCCAAGCAGGATTGTTGATTATTGAACGAAAGCGGCTGATTTAACCATTGCAATCATTCCTGATGTTTTTATAATAATAAACATGTGTCCATTAATCAATGAGTATACAATTATTTAGCAATCCAATAAGGAGGCCATACCATGTGTAAAACGCATGTTTTATCTGTAGCCAGCGCCAAAGCGCCTTTTGAAAAAACCGTGATTGAACGCAGAGCCTTGCGGCCCCATGACGTCCTCATCGATATTCAATTCAGCGGCATCTGCCACTCGGATATACACAGTGCCCACGGAGAGTGGGGCGGAGGGATTTTCCCCATGGTGCCCGGACATGAAATTGCCGGTGTTGTTTCGGCAGTCGGCCCGGAGGTGACGAAATTTGCTGTGGGGGACCGTGTGGGTGTGGGCTGTTTTGTGGATTCCTGCGGGGAATGTGAATACTGTCTTCAGGGAGAGGAGCAATACTGCACCAAAGGTGTGGTTTCCACCTATAATGCCCTGGACTATGACGGCAACCCAACCTATGGCGGCTACAGCCAGAAGATTGTGGTGACCGAAGGGTTTGTGGTGCGGATTCCCGATGCCCTTGGGCTGGACGCAGCAAGCCCGCTCTTGTGCGCAGGCATTACCACCTATTCTCCTCTCCGCCATTGGAAAGCGGGTCCCGGCAAAAAGGTTGCCATCGTGGGAGTGGGCGGCCTGGGCCATCTGGCCATCCAATTCGCCCATGCCATGGGCGCCGAGGTGACCGTGCTCAGCCGGTCCCGGGATAAGGAAGCGGAGGCCCGTTCCTTTGGCGCGGACCATTATTTTGCCACCGGAGAGGAAGGCACCTTCGCGGCTTTGGCCAACCGGTTCGACCTGATCCTGAACACGGTGTCGGCCAACCTGGATGTGGATGCCTACCTGTCCATGCTGCGCATTGACGGCACGCTGGTGAACGTCGGAGCGCCGGGCAAGCCGGACCAGTATCATGTATTTTCACTGATCATGGGACGCAAGAGCCTGGCCGGTTCTCTGGTAGGCGGAATCCGCGAAACCCAGGAGATGCTGGATTTCGCCGCGGCCCATGGCATCGCCCCGATGATTGAGGTCATTCGGGCCAATCAGGTGGATGAGGCTTATGAGCGGGTTCTCGCCAGCGATGTGCGGTACCGCTTCGTGATTGATATGGCTACCTTGTTAAAAAAGCATGAAAAAACTCCTGAGGCATTACGCGCGGGAGTTTTTGTTATACCGTCCGTTGTTACGGGCGGAGGCTTCACGTAAGATCCGTTCCAATCCCCATTTCTCTGGCCCTGCGGGCAAAATAAACCCCTGTGGCGATATCGAACACACCCATGCCCATGGGGCAGAAGAGGATCGGCTCTGTTGGGGCAAACTCCGCAAGGCCGCGGCGGCAGACCACATCGGCGAGGGTGCGGGTGCCGGAGCGGGTCAGCCCCTGCTCCAGATGGAGCCGTTCGATATCCGTATTTTCCCGGCAAACTTCCTGC
Source organism: Bacillota bacterium (assembly GCA_023391955.1). Classification (GTDB taxonomy): domain Bacteria; phylum Bacillota; class Bacilli; order Paenibacillales; family NBRC-103111; genus Paenibacillus_AR. The sequence goes on from JAEWAA010000671.1 coordinate 5,605, forward strand.
CAATCATCGACGATGATGGCTTTTACCGCAGCCAATGCTTCGGATTGGTAATCCCGCAGGGACACATTCAGGAGAAGCTGGCCTTCTGCGGGGGGAAGATGGATATACCGGTGATCGGAAACGGTGCCGGTCATAAAGATATCCGAGCTCCGGTACACCTCCTCCCAGGATGCCGCTGCCTTGGTCTTTTCCAGGCAGTGGGCTGGTATGTCAGACTCCGTCAGATCCACCTCCCGGAGATCATAAATCCGCACTTGTCTAATCCTGTCCCCGTAAAGGGCCAAGGCCATTTCATAATGGAGCCTGCCTACAGGTCCCCATCCTATAATTCCCAGATTAATCTGCTCTAGCGGCCGCTCCTCCAGGAAAGCGCGCATCATGAGCCCGCTGACCGAGGCGGTTCTGACGATGCTGGTCAAGGGCGAATTCAGAATGGCGGAGGGTTCGCCTGTTTGCGCATCATTCAACACCATTACACTGTGGGCGCGGGGCAGGCCGTGGCGGATATTGTCCGGGAAGCTGGCGATCCACTTGATGCCGGCCGCCTGGACCGTCCCTCCAACGTAAGCGGGCATGGCAATAATCCGGTTCCGCGGATCTCCATACCGCAGATAGGGTTTGATTGGCTGGGCATAATCCCCCATATCGGCAATCTGCACCGCAGCCTCCAGGGCCTCCAGAAGAGCAGGCCAGTCAAGGCCCACAGCCCGGATATCCCGGTCATTCAGATACAGCATAACGCGTCCTCCTTCCGGTAAAATACCGGTCCTGCTTCAGCGGATGGTTCACTCCCCGGGCAGCCTGCCAAACTGGCTTTTGACCCATGCGTCCGAATAGACGGTGTCCAGGTAACGCTCTCCCTTATCATGGATGATACCGGCACATACAGCTCCCGGCGGCAGCTGCGGCTCCAGCTTCCGGACGGCTGCCAGTACGCCTCCTGAGGAGGGGCCGGCCAGAATGCCTTCCTTCTGGGCCAGCGCCCGGCAGCTCTCCACCATCTCCCAGTCGGAGACATGAACGATATGGTCCGCCAAATCCGGTCCGCAGAAGGGAGGCACAATACCCGCGCCAAGTCCGGGGAACCGCCGCTTCTCCTTGTTGCCGCCGAAAATCGCGCTGCCCTCTGCATCCACAGCCACAATCCTTGTGGCAAGTTGGTGATCCCTGACATATTCGGCCAAACCCCGGATGGTCCCGCAGGTGCTGACACTGCAGAACAGATAGTCCACCCGGTGAAGCTGCTCGGCGATTTCCTTCATGGTGGTATGGTAGTGGGCCAGGTAATTATTGATGTTGGCGTATTGATTCGGCCAATAGCTGCCCGGTATGGTCCTGAGCAGCTGCTCCACCCGCTGAAGCCGCGCGGGCAGGAACTCGCCGGTTGCCGGATCGGGTTCGGCTACATAGCTGATTTCGGCACCAAGGGCCTGCATGATCTTGATATTGGCCTCTGTCGTTCTCGGGTCGATGACGCTGATGAAGCGCAGCTCCAGACAGCGGCAAATCATCGCCAGGCTGATGGCCATGTTGCCGGAGCTGGATTCGATAATCACGCTTCCCCGGCCGATCCGGCCTTCCTTCCACGCTTCCTGGAGCATCCGCAAAGCGGGGCGGTCCTTGGCGCTGCCTCCCGGATTCAGAAGCTCCAGCTTGCCATAGACTGTGATTCCGCTCTCCGGGAACAGGCGGCCGAGCGTAACCAGAGGCGTATGACCGATGGTGGAGAGGAACCCTGTGCTAAACTCCTCCGGCTCTGCATGTTTGGCCGCCGCCCCGTAATACAGCTTCTTGTTCTTTACCTGAGTCCGCTCCGGCGGTTCATCCTGTTCGGCTGCAATCACCTCAATATCATCCAGCAGACGGTTTTGGATCATTAGGCCGATCTCCGGGATAGATTCCCGGATGTCTCTGCGGATGGCCGGAATGGCATGATCCAGCGGGGATTTGCTGCGGATGTGGACCCGAAGGGCATTCTCCTGAACATGGACCCGGATGATCGCATCCTGAACATGCCGGTACACAGCCTGCTCGATATCGTACAAGCTGATTTTCTCCCCGTGCTTCAGCTCCTTGCCCACTCTTTTGACAATGGACTGGAAGCTCTGCCTCTCCACGCCGTCCACCGTGACGATCCGCAGGTCCCTGACCACATCGTAGGTGACAAAACGGAGGGCGGGCAGCTCCCGGCGGACGAAGGAGGTGACGGCAAGAATACGTTCATCTGCGCCCAGGGGCTCCAGCTCCAAACCCAGCTCATCCGCTCCGATGCCCTCCGCATAGATACCGTCTGCCAGAAGGTATCTGCCGGCCTCATGGGAGTAATACGCCATTGTCCCCATTTCAATGGAGCCGTAGGTGTCGGTGATATGGCTCTCCCGGAGCCCGAACAGGCGGGCCATGTTCTGCTGCCACTGGGGAGTGGCGACCTCTCCCACCAGAATGATCCGGCGGATGCCGAAGGCGCGGGGGTCTAGAGCAGCATGGACGATATGGTCCAGGATGGATGGCATGGTATACAGCAAATCCGGTTGGAAGGAGAGCAGCTGCTCAATATGCTCTTCTACCGGCAGCTCGAAGGGGATAGCACGCCCCTCCAGCCCAAGCTGTTCGAATATGTCCAGGGCTGTGCTAGCTGCATGGCCCGTTCCCATGTCGGCCAGAGCCTTGGTGCATCCGCTTCCGGCAATCAGCTCGCCGAACAGTCTGGTTTTGATCGCCACATAGCTCCGGTCATCCTCTTCCGAATAAAAGATGGATTTCCGGCGGCCCGAGCTTGTACCGGAGGTCCGGTAAACAGCTAAGGCCGGGTCGGGGGTTCGGTTATAATAATGGGCCTCGAGAATCTCTGCGGACATTAGAGGAAGGTCCTGCAGGGTAACGTTTGGTTGATGGACTCCCGGCAAATCTCTGTACCAGGGGAAAATCCGCATTACCTCCTGCAGCTTCACCTGTACTTTTTCCAGCGGTAGCATAGCCGCCTCCCGTTCGCTGCCTGATGCAGCGGCGTTAGTTGAATGTCACCATAATTTATGATGATTTTCCCGGGTATGTTCTCGGATTGGGCCAATTGCCCAGGCAAAAGCCGTGCCGCCGCCGTACTGTAATTGCGAGAGGTACAAGAACGGAGGAGAAAGCAATGAAGGGGAAGGCGGTAAGCCGCATATCCAACAAACTGACGAAAACCCGGGTGCTGGTAAAAAATCCGGAGCTGAACAAGCATATTCCGGCTACACGGAGGATGGACAAAATCAGTCTGCAGGGGATGCTGGAGAAGTATGGCATGGTATATATCAAACCCTGCTGCGGTTCTTTGGGCAAGGGGGTCATCCGGGTTGAACGGTTGTCCGCCGGTGGAAAAGCGGGAAGCAGCGAGAAGGAGAATCTGAGCGCTTTAGGGCAGAAGGGGAGCTACCGGTATCAGGCGGGTACCCGGGTGAGCAGCTTTACCGGTTATGACAAGCTGTACCATGCGCTGGCCGGTGAGACATTGTGCAAGCCGTATCTCGTGCAGAAGGGGATACGGCTGCTTACGTATGAGAGCCGTCCCTTCGATATCCGGGTCATGGTGCAGAGGAGTCCCAAGGGACAATGGGAGGCGACGGGGATCGCCGGGCGGGTAGCCCATCCCCGCAAGGTGGTGACCAACGGAAGCCAGGGAGGAACCATTTATCCGGTGGAGACGTTATTGGAGACTCACACCTCCCAGGCCAAACGGAAAGATCTGATCGACTCCATGAACCGGTTGGGGGTGAAGGCGGCTGTACAGCTCAGCAGAACTTACACTGGTCTCCGGGAAATCGGGGTGGATATCGCGCTGGATAAGGGCCTGCACCCCTGGATTCTGGAGGTGAACACCTATCCGGATCCCTGCCCCTTCACCAAACTCCCGGATGACCGTATGCTCCGCCGCATCGTCCGTTACGGCAAAGCGTACGGCCGGATTTATTGCTTGAAGTGTACGAAGGCAAAACGGGGATTGGGGTAAAAAAAGCTTGAAGAGGCTCCTGCGTATGCTGCGCAGGGGCTTTTTGCTGTGATCGGGGAAAAGCCGTACGGCGGCATGGATGACTATAGCCAATCTTTACCGCCGCGGCCGGGCCGAAGATAGTATGATGGGATACAGATGCACCTATATTGGAAAAAAGAGGATTAAGTATGAATGCCACCATCCATTTAACTGACCGGGACACGAAATTTATCATCCATAATTTGTACCCGTTATACCTGCATGATCTGTCCGAAATCTGGGGCTGGACGCCGAATGCATACGGGGTGTTTGAAGATGGCCCCACGCTGACCCTGCAGGAGCAGAATCAGGAATTTGCCGTCTGGTGGGAGCATCCGGGGGTGCTCTATCCGTATTTGATCCGGGCGGACGGGATTCCAGCAGGATTTGCCCTGGTGGCTGCTCCGCCGTATGCGCCTCCCGGCATTGAATTTTATTTAAATGAATTTTTTGTGCTGCGGTCCTTCCGGGGCAAGGGCATTGCCAAATCCGCTGCCATGCAGGTGTTCGATGCCCACGCAGGGGCTTGGGAGCTGCAAACCAATCCCACCGAGATCAATCAGCGGGCTCAGGCTTTTTGGAGAAAAACCCTGCAAAGCTACACGGCAGGCGCCTTCCGCACTCACGTCGGTGAAAGCGGGAAGGACGGGGGAAAGTGGATTTTCCGCTTCCAAAATGGGGGAGGCCCGTGATCCGCTCGACCGCCTGCTGTATTTGCGCGGGAACATGAAGGGAGAAAATGCTGCGATGAGTCGTGATTATGAACAAGTGGCGGAGAAGTTTTGGAGCTTGCCGCAGAAGCCGGGGGAGGAGGTCAACCGGGACCGGCTGTTTCGGGATGACCAGATTCTGCACGCCCATTTGGAACGGGAGATCGAAAGCCGGCTGGATGGGGTGAAAACGGTGCTGGATGCAGGGGGAGGCACGGGGCGTTTCTCCGTGTGGCTGGCACAGAAGGGGCTGCAGGTGACCCATCTGGATATTTCCCTGCCTATGCTGGAGAAGGCCCGGGAGCGGGCGGAGGACGCCGGGGTGGCCGGGCAGATCGAATTTGTGCATGGGCGGTTGACGGAGCTGGGTTCCTACCGGGACGGCCAATTCAACCTGGTGATTTCACTGGATGCGCCGATCTCGTATACCTATCCCAAGCATGAGGAGGTTATAGGCGAGTTGATCCGTGTGTCCGCCAAGTCGGTGGTATTCTGCGTCTCCAGCCGTCTGGGCGGGTATCCGGGCCGCTTCGGCCCTGCATCGAAGAAGCCCTTTCTGGTGGATGAGCAGGACCCGGATACGGCCGTGCGCTGGTATGTCCGGGAGTGGGCCCAGCGGGAGCAGTGGCAGCCGGATTTCGGAGGGGCGGATGTGCTGCTGGAGACGGGTTTGTTCGATGATCCGGATAAGGTGTATGCGCAAATGGAGCGGGGAAGCACACCTTGGCCGGTGACGTATTCGTTCCGGCCGGAGGAGATGAAGGCGCTGTTTGCCGACGCCGGACTCCGGGAGGTGCGGCTGGCAGGACCGGGCGCACTGGCCCGGACCTTGCCGG
>JAEWAA010000073.1 GCA_023391955.1 Bacillota bacterium
GGATACCTATATCCTCTAATATATGGGCACAACCCATCCCCTGCCGGAGCCGCTTCCCGGGGAGGAGCTGAGTCTGGAGGACCCCCGGGTCATAGTGGCCAGAGCCAACAAACGGGTTGGCATCGCCGTGTCCAAAAGTGTGTTCGGGCCTTGGGAGCGGATGGATGCGCCCATTCTCCCGGTTCGTCCCGGGCGCTTCGACAGCTTCCTCACCTCCAATCCGGCGCCTTGTGTCCGGGAGGACGGCTCCGTGCTCTTGATCTACAAAGCCAGGCGTTACGAGGGGGTGGCCCATGGGAAGATGACCATCGGCGTCGCTTGTGCAGACCATTATAGGGGTCCGTACCGGGTGCTCTCTGAAGAACCCGTGTTTCCGCCGGAATTTCACATCGAAGATCCGTTTATCCGGTTTACCGGCCAGGGTTACGAGCTCATCGCCAAGGATATGGAGGGCAACCTCTGCGGCGAAAAACACGGCGGGATTCACGCCGTGTCCCCGGACGGACTGCGGTGGCGGCTGTCCGCATCGCCCAAGTCCTATTCCCGCACCATCCGCTGGGATGACGGCACGGTGCAGACCATGGGCAGTCTGGAGCGCCCCTTCATTCTGTTCCAGGACGGGCGTCCCACCCACCTGTTCGCAGCGGTTGCCGACGGGCCGGGCGGCTTCCGCCAGGCCACCCGAACCTGGAACCAGGTGATTCCCATCGGGGAAGAATAGCCCCATTCCCTGCAGCAAAGGCTAATCATAAAAAAACACAAGCCGCCCCCTGTTTTCCCCATGTAACCGGCTGCAGGGCCGGCTTATGATGGAGATGGGCGGCTTTTATGGCAATTGCCCATTGCGCCTGTACCATGTACACTCGAGATAAGCGCGAGACAACAGGAGTGGAACGAAAGGTGGCGGCTGTGGCGTATGAGACTGCTGGTTGTAGATGATGAGCCAGTTATCCGGAACGGATTGAGGAAGATGGCGCTGGATTACCCCCGTCGGCTGGAGTCGGCGGACACGGCCGCTAACGGGCTGGAGGCTCTGACGATGATTGAGGAGTCCGAGCCGGATATTCTTCTGACGGATATCCGCATGCCCCGTATGGACGGGCTGGAGCTGTGCAGACAGGTCCATGAGCGTTACCCCCATATTATGAAAATCGTCGTTTCGGGCTACAGCGATTTTGACTATGCCCAGAAATGTATGGAATACGGAGTGAAGCACTATCTCCTGAAACCGGTTACGCCTCCCGATCTCCATGAGGTGCTGGACAAGCTGATCCACTCGGGCGCCCCCGGTTTTATTCCGGCCTCCCGTTATCTGGGCTGGATCGGGCGGCTGGAGGAGGCGGTTTGGTCCCTGCAGGAGGAGGAGATCGGCAGGCTGGCGGAGGAGTGGCGGGAGCACGGCGCCGGGCTGTCCGTCCAGCAGCTGAAGGAGTTATTGGAGGATGTGCTGGCCCAACTGGAGCGGAACTTCCAGGAGAAGAGCCGGCCGGTGCCCTCCGGATTGGCCGCACCTTTGGGCGGACATTCCCGGCAGGAGCTGTTTAGTGAGCTGGAGGACCGTCTGAAGGCCTGTATGGCCGGACTGCTGGCCCAGCGGCGGGGCAATTTCAAGGATCCCATGGAGGAGGCCAAGGCGTATATTGACAGCCATCTCTCCCTGGAGATCTCCCTGAAGGAGGTAGCGGATATGGTAGGGATCACCCCCACCTATTTCAGCGCCCTCTTCAAAAAAATTACTAACGAAACCTTCATCAGCTACCGCATCCACCGGCGGATGGAAAAGGCCAGGGGGCTTCTTGCGGTGCCCCATATGCGGACCGTGGATATCGCCGCGGAGGTGGGGTATGACGATTACCCCCATTTCACCAAAACCTTCAAAAAAATATACGGCCAATCCCCCTCCGAATACCGGGCCTCCTTGGGGATCAAATGAGAAATTTAAGCCTGTACCAAAAGCTGTTTCTGTCGTACCTGGTGGTGATTCTGCTGTCTCTGGGCGGTGTGGGCATCTTCACGTACCGGGTCTCCTCCGGACAGCTGTCCCAGCTGGTGGAAGGCCAGTTGTCCCAGATTGTGGGCAATGCGGTGCATCACACGGATTTATATATCCGCTCCTATGAGCGGTCCATGGTGTCTTTTTTGAACAGCAATGACGTGAAGCGCTTCATCGATCTGCCTGCCGGGGAGAACGGCTATCCCTTCTATGAGCTGCGCAAGAATATCCGGGAGCTCAGCATTGAGCCCGCTTTTGTCCGCAATCCGGAAATCTCCGCCATAACGCTCATCGGCTTCAGCGGCAACGCTTTGTATTTTTTTAACGGGATTAACGGGGAGTCCTTCAAGGGTGAGCAGGTGGCCAGGCAGCTGGAATTCTATAAAAATGCTACGGATCAGGGCGGCAGTCTGAACGTGCTCAACCACAGTATTCTGCCGGACCAGCAAAACCAGATGATCACCCTGGTCCGCCGGATCAGAGGCCTGGCCTCCTCCGAGCCCCAGGGCATCCTGGCCATTGAGCTGCGGGCCGCCGAGCTCTCCAGTCTATGGAAGGGCATTGACCTTGGGCAAAACGGCTACTTCTTCATTACGGACGACAGCGGCAGCTATGTGTATCATCCCGATGCGGCGCTTATCGGCCGGAGCCTGCCGGACCCGGTGCGGGAGCAGGTGCTGGAGGCGGGGGACAAGGTATTTGTGTCGGGAAAAGGAAAGGACGCCCGGATGTATATGAGCCGGCACTCCGCTTACGGCAATTGGCGGCTGGTGGTCTCCACGTCCCTGAAGGAGGCCCGCAGCCCCGTTGACGCCATCCGGACTACAGCCATGCTGGTAGGCTGCTTCACGCTGATTCTGGCCTTGTGGCTGGCCTACAGCTATACCAAAGCCATTACCGGCCCCATCCGGATGCTGAAGAAGGCGATGCAGCAGACGGAAAAGGGCAACTGGGCCACCATTCCCCTGCCGGATTACCGGGATGAAATTGTAGAGCTGATGAGCCGCTACAACCTGATGGTTAACCGGCTGTCGGAGCTGGTCCGGGAGGTCTATGAAGCGGAGCTGCGCGACCAGGAAAGCCGCATGGAGCGGCAGAAGGCGGAGCTGCAATCCCTGCAGCTGCAGATCAATCCGCACTTTTTGTATAACACGCTGGAGACGATTGTCTGTTATGCCGCCATCCGCAATTCCAAGGAAATCTTCGAGATCGTCAAGGCCATGTCCTATATGCTGCGGTATTCCGTCCAGGTGAATGTGGAGGAAATTACGGTAGCCAATGAGCTGAAGCATGTGCTGCATTATCTGGTGGTGCTCCAGCACCGGATCGGCCGGGAGTTCGAGGCGGATGTGGCGATTCATCCGGATTACCTCCTGCGGAGTATGGTCCGGCTGACCATGCAGCCGCTGGTGGAGAATGCCTTCCACCATGCTTTCCCCGACGGGGTGGAGGATTACCATACCATCCGGATTGATGCGGGAGAGGACAACGGCATATTCTGGGTCAGTGTGGAGGATAACGGTGTGGGCATCGATGAGGAGAAGCTCCGGGAGCTCCGGGAGCAGTTGGGGGCCAACCGGCTGGCGGACCGGGACGATGCGGGCAAGGAGGGCGTCGGCGGCATCGGCATTCTGAATGTGCACCGGCGGATCCAGATGGTCTTCGGTGAGGCATACGGCCTGCGGATTGAAAGCGAGCTGGACAAAGGAACGAAAATGATAATGATCATGCCAACCGCGGGCATGCCCCAAAACGGGGGGAAAGACGGGAGGAAGGATCTTGAAGCATAAAGAGGATTTGATGGACAATGAAGGGCATCCGGAGGCCGTCGGAGGAACGGCGGTTTCCGGAGCTGAGCATGACGCCAGAATGGCCTGGTGGCGGGAGGCGCGGGTAGGTTTGTTTATCCATTGGGGCCTCTATTCCATTCCGGGAGGCATATGGAAGGGGGAGGAGATCAAAGCCACCTACGCCGAGCATCTGATGCTGCGGGCCCGTATTCCGGTTGGGGAGTACGGGAAGCTGGCGGAGGAGCTGACGGCGGAGCGGTTTGACGCGGGAGAATGGGCCGCCTTGGCCAAACGGGCCGGGCTGAAGTACCTGATTTTCACCGCCAAGCATCATGAGGGCTTCTCCATGTACGACACGGCGCTGTCCGATTACAACATTACCCGGCGCACCCCCTTCGGAAGAGATCCGCTGGCGGAGCTGGCCTCTGCCTGCCGGGAGGAGGATGTGAAGCTGTGTGTGTACTACTCCCATGCCATGGACTGGTATCATCCGGATTCCCAGGGGAATACCTGGGATTATCCAGGGAATATCGGGGCCTATGATGAGGTGGAGGACTGGATCGGGGACGAGGACAAGCGCAGCCGGTATGAGCACTATCTGCAATCCTTTGCGCTGCCTCAGGTTAAGGAGCTACTGGAAAAATATGGTGAAATCGGCCTGATGTGGTTTGACTGCGGCCACAAGCTGACGGAGGAACAGGGAGCAGCCTTCGTGCGGCAGGTCCGGGAGGTCCAGCCGGATTGTCTGGTGAACCGCAGAGTGTGGCGGGAGCCCTTCGGCGATTACGGCAATACCTCGGATAACCAGCCCCATGTCCGTGTGCCCCGGAAGGATTGGGAGTCCATCAATACGCTGAATGATTCCTGGGGCTACAAGGTGATGGATACCAATTGGAAAACGGCTGGCGAGGTGCTCCGGCAAATGGCGGATGTGCTGAGCCAAAACGGCAATTTTGTGATTAATGTGGGACCGATGGGCAACGGCGCTTTCGATCCCATGTCCATCAAGCTCTTGGAGGAAATCGGCGGATGGATGGAGCAAAACGGCGAGGCGGTGTACGGAACCGAGGCAAGTCCCATCGGCAAACCTGCTTGGGGGCGCTGCACCCGGAAGGGCAGCCGGCTGTATCTGTATATCTTTGACTGGCCAGAGGACGGCAGGCTCATTGTGCCCGGGCTCCGCAACCGGATTCTCCGTGCTTATGATTTGTCCGATTCCAGGCAGGAGGAGCTGGCGGTAACCCGCCTGGGTCCGGATGATATCTCCATCCTGCTGCCATCCCGTCGAGCGAAACCCCTGCTGCCGGTGGTGGCGGTGGAGCTGGACGGCGAGCCGGATGCCAACCCGGTGCGTCTGCTCCAGCCCGGCTCACGTCCGGCGGTGTTCGGCGCCTTCGATGCGGAGATTGCCGGGCCGTTTCTCCGTTATGATACGGGGAAGAGGGATCATGACAATCTGATTAACTGGCGGCATCCGGAGGATGAAGCCGGATGGGTTTTCCGCACGCTGGAGGCGGGAGCCTATACGGTGTCCGTGGTGTACAGCGCGGACACGGCGTTTGCCGGCGGGAGTTTTGCCTTGTCCATTGAGGAGCGGGGCTCCGGCAGGCAGCTTGCCGTCTTGACGGGCGTCCCAGTGCGGCCAACAGGGGGCTGGGACCGGTTTGAGGCCCTTCTGTTGGGGCAGGTGACGCTTCCCGCCGGCGGCGAGTTTTTGATGCGGCTGCGTGCTGTGGAGGCAGAGGTGGAGCAGCCTGTTGTATGTGTGAAGCAGATGGTTTTGGAGCGGCGGGAGTAGGTTGCCGCTTCTCGGAAGGCAGCGCAGAGGCGCTGCCTTTTTTGCATCATAAAAAAACACATCTGCCCCGGAAGGAATCACATGGATGCCCATGGCTTCCGGCTTTATGATGAAGAGGACAATCATTATGAGATTTTGAGAGGAGAGAAAGGCATGGCTTCCAAAACAGAGACAGCCGGACAGCCGGTATACCGGTTTGCCAGTTCACGCGCCAAGTGGGGGTTCATCAAAAAGCATATGGCGTTGTATCTGATATCCATTCCGGGTTTGGTGTACTTTCTGATTTTCAAGTACATCCCCATGGGCGGCTCCATGATCGCCTTCCAGAACTACAATATTTTTAAGGGGATCGCCAACAGTCCCTGGGTGGGCCTGGAGCATTTCCAGCGGATGTTCGCGTATCCGGAGTTTATGAATATTTTGAAAAACACGCTGCTGCTGGGTTTTTATGATCTGGTGATTGCGTTTCCCGTTCCCATCGTGCTGGCGCTTCTGCTGTCTGAGATCCGGTCTACCGGCTTCAAGCGGGTTGTGCAGACGGTGGTGTATATGCCCCACTTCCTGTCCTGGGTTATTGTAGGCGGCATTCTCATTGGGCTGCTGTCACCGTCCACCGGTATTGTGAACCACATTCTGGGATTGTTTAATATCGAGCCGATTTATTTCCTGGGGGAAAACAGCTACATCCGCACCATTCTCATCAGCTCGGGCATCTGGAAGGACAGCGGCTGGGGGACGATTATTTATCTGGCTGCCATTGCGGGGATTAACCCGGACCTGTACGAAGCTGCGGAGATTGACGGCGCAGGGCGCTTCCGGCAGGTGATGTCCATAACGATTCCCGCTATCATCCCGACGATTGTGATTCTGTTCCTGTTGCATATCGGGCGGTTTATGGATTTTGGCTTCGAGCGTGTGTTTGTATTCCTGAATCCGCTGAACAGCCAAAACGGTGAAATTCTGGACACCTATGTGTACCGGGCAGGTTTGATTGACCGCCAGTACAGCTATACCACGGCTATCGGGCTGTTCAAGTCCCTTGTCGGTCTTCTGCTGATCGGAACCGGCAACGCCTTGAGCAAACGCGCCACCGGGGAAAGCCTGTACTAAGAGAGGAGAGGGAACAACATGATTACGACCAAAGGCCAACGTATTTTCCAAATTTGCAATGCGGTATTTCTGACCATCATCGGCTTGACTATGGTGCTGCCGATTCTCCACGTAATCGCCCAATCCTTCAGCGATGCGGCGGCCATCAACAGCGGCAGCGTCGGCATCTGGCCCAGCGGCTTCACCTGGGAAAACTATCATATGGTCCTGAAGGATAAAACCATGTGGGTGTCCTTCCGCAACAGTGTGGTAATCACTCTGTTCGGCACCCTGATCAATCTGGCGGCAACGGCGAGCCTGGCGTACCCCTTGTCCCGGCCGGAGTATCTGTACCGCAAGCCTGCACTGGTGCTGGTGCTGTTGACGATGATTTTCCATGCACCGCTGATTCCCAATTATCTTCTGCTGAAAAATCTCCATATGCTGAACACGCTGTGGGTGCTAATGATTCCCGGAGCAATCAGCGCCTATAACCTGTTCGTGATGCGCTCCTTCTTCGTGAATCTGCCCGGCGAGCTGCTGGATTCCGCCCGGATTGACGGCTGTGGGGAAACCCGGATGATCTGGAGCATTGTGCTGCCTCTGTCCAAGCCGGTTATGGCCACCATGGGCATCATGTATGCGGTGGGCAACTGGAATATGTATTCCCAAGCCATCTACTACATCAACAAACGCTCCCTGATTCCGCTTCAGGTGCGGCTGCGGGAAATTGTGATCACGGATAATATGGGCTCGGCGGATATTACCTCGGAGCTGCTTCAATCCATTTCGCCGGAGGGGCTCAAAATGGCGGTTATCGTCATTGCGACGCTTCCCATTATGCTGGTGTACCCGTTCCTGCAGAAGCATTTCATCAAGGGGATGATGGTGGGTTCGATTAAATCCTGATGGATGGTACAACCGATAGCGGGACCTGTTAACCGGCCCTGCCGATGCTGGGGTGCCATAGCATCTCCTGCCTGTGGCATGAGGATAGCGGAAGGGAGCTTTCCCTTATTCGGCGGGCAGGCAGGAAAAAGCTGTGATAACGGAAGGGGAACTTCCGCTATTGCAGCCTTTTGGCAGCTGTCCCCCCGGCTTATGAGGAAATAGAGGAAGCTTGGCTTCCGTTATCTGCTCCGGCCAGGCCTTCCCGGAGTAATAGCGGAAATAAGGCTTCCCTTATTGCGCCGGGAGTGCTGAAGCAGCAGCCTAATAACAACGGGAGTGCCAATGCAGCAGCTTAAAAGCAGCTTATGCTGCGGTATACTGGAGCACCGAGGGCTGGTGAAATACACGAAAGGCACACAGGAGCGATACTAGTTCAGGATAGCGGAAGCAGATTTCCGTTATTGTAACTGCGGGACGATGGGCAGGCGGAATAGCGGAAGCTTCTTTCCGCTATTCCGGTTATTCACCCGGAAAATGAAGGCCGGACAGGGCTATAGCGGAAAATCGTTTCCGTTATAGCCCTTGCTTGTCCGGTCAGGCACCAATAGCGGAAAACCGTTTCCGCTATGTTCTTCATCACCGGGACACCTACCCATTCCGAAGGTTAGTTTAAAAAGGAAGGAGCGAGCAATATGCAGCATATAGAGGGAAAAGAGGAGCAACCGGGAAGTGGCCCCATACAGCTGCCCACACCGCCGGAACTGGCCGGGGTGGAGGCGATCTACCTAGCGGACGGGCAGGACCGGGAGTTACCGGCCAACGCCTCCATGGAGCTGACATCGGGGGATGCCGGCTTTTTGCAGGTGAGAGGCAGGATAACCGGGGGAGAGGAGGTCACGCTGGACCCCGAAGCGGTTGGGTTTGTCACCTGTTCGGATGCGGTTAACATCAGCCAAAGCGGGCAAATGCTGGCTCTCCGCACCGGAGCGGCCCGGGTTTATGCCGAGGTGGAGAAACCGGAGGGCGGCAAGCTCCGCACCCCTGATTTATGGATCATAGTCCAGGACCCCGGGGAGTTCTGCAAGCCATGGTTTATCTGCCATACCTCGATGGAGCATCCGGCAATGGACATGGAAATCGGGCAGCCTGCAGTGCTGGCTCCGGGTGATCCGCTGCCAACTGTCACGATTGAACCTATGGTCAATTCCACGGTTTCCGTCGCACTGCTGCGGGAAGGCACACCCACAGGCATATCCACTGCCCCTTGCTCCATTCCAGCAGGAGAGCAGAGCAGGCTGGCCCTGCCCGGGAACACCCACGCAGAAAAGCAGAGCAGGCTGACTCTACCGGGGAACCCCCACGCAGGAGAGAAGGGGGAGTACGAGCTTCGCCTGACCCTAACCACAGAAACAGGCGACACCTGCACGAATTCCTATTATTTTACAGTAATGGACGAAGAAGACGTACCTCCCGGTCAAAGCCGGGTTGCATATTTGGACCAACGGGGAAAGCTGCGGGTTGTGCCGGATTACCGGGGGAACCGGATCTTGGATTTCTCCGGCGCCGGTTACCGGGGAGGCGGTGTCCAGCTGCCCGATGTGCAGGCCATGGCTGTGGTGGAGCCGGCTCCGGGAGACGCTACGGCCCGCATCCAGGCCGCCATCGACGCGGTTTCGCAGCTGCCGGCTGACGCCATGGGGCTCCGGGGCGCTGTGCTGCTCCAGAGGGGCTCCTATGACATTGCCGGCACGCTGCTGGTGCATACCGGCGGCGTGGTGCTCCGCGGGGAAGGCAGCCATGCGGAAGGAACAGTGCTTCGGGCAACCGGCGCGGTCCGCCGCAATGTGCTGGAGATCGGCTCGGGAGCAGGGCCAACCATTCTTCCCGGAACGGAGCAGGAGATCACGGATCTGTACGTTCCCTCCGGAGCCAGGACCTTTCGGGTGGCCGACGCATCCCAATATAAGGCGGGGGATACGGTGCTGGTGCGGCGGGTGGGCAATGAACGCTGGCTTCATCAGATTGGCATGGATGCCATCTACATGCGGCCCGGAACCGATGGCTCCTCTACCCGGCAGTGGGAGCCCTTCGATTTGGATTTTGACCGGGTGATTACGGCTGTTAACGGCTGCACCATCACGGTGGATGTGCCCATTGCCAATGCCATCGAGCGCAAATGGGGCGGCGGGCGTCTCTACAAATACACCGACGGGGAGCGGATTGAGCAGGCGGGTGTGGAAAATATGCGGGTGGTTTCGGATTTTGATCCTGCAGTTCTCAGCACAGTGATGGATAACGGGCGGACCTATCCTTATTATGCGGATGAGGAGCATGCCGAACGGTTTGTGGTGTTCAACAGTGTCAAAAACGGCTGGGCCCGGGATCTGGCAGGTTTCCGCCTGTCGTATGCGCTGGTGCAGCTGGGGCGGTTCAGCAAGTGGATTACGGTTCAGGACTGCTTCGTATCCGACATGGTCAGCATTGTGACCGGTGGGCGGCGGTACAGTATCTATGTGCAGGGCCAGCAGCACCTGGTCCAGCGGATTTATGCGGAGACCGCCCGGCATGCCTTCATTTATGACAGTGCCGTGGCGGGGCCCAATGTGGTGCTGGACAGCGAGTCCTTCCGGGATTACAACACCAGCGAGCCCCATCACCGGTGGTCCGCGGGCGGGTTATTTGATCAGGTGAAGGCGCCTGTTTCCATCCGGGACCGGGGCTGGCTGGGGAGCGGGCATGGCTGGTCCGGGGCCAATTATGTTAACTGGAACACGGAAGGCAAGCTGACCAGCCAGCAGCCGCCCACAGCCCAGAATTACGTGATCGGCCACGTTGGTCCCAAGATCCCCCCGCTGCTGCCCAATGCATATGATCCCCGCCCCCGCCGGGACGCCTATTGGGAAAGCCACGGCCAGCATGTGGCGGCACCCGCCAGTCTGTACAAGCAGCAGCTGGCGGAACGGCTGGGTCCCCAAGCCGTGGCCAACCTGGCTAAACGCCCTTATGGCGACAAAAAGGGGAGTGCAGATAGGCCCTAATATATTGGAATCATTCTTCCGATATATTTCAGGCACCGTAATTGTATGTGGAGGCCTGATGACCATGACAAAATTGCTTTCCATCCGAGTTCGACTGATTCTGCTTCTCTTGATTCCCTCTCTAATGTACGTACTCACCAGCTTCTACCTGCTGAATCAAAACAAAAACGATATCGGCAGCCTGTCCACCTCGCTGTATGAGGTGACCAATAAAAGCACCTCGCTGGTGCTGAATGCCGACCGGGATATGTATCAGGCCCTTACCGCCTACCAGCTTCTGGTCTCCGGCTCATTAAGCGCCGACGAACGCACCCGGGAGCTGGACGCGCTGCAGGAGAATATTGACCAGACCAATGACCGGATCAAGCAGGCAACTGAGATTATGGCCAGCCATAACCTTCTGGGGGAGAGCCACAGCAGCACCACCCAGTCTGTGGAGCAAAATTTAGCCGGTTTTCATACCCAATTTGATCAATGGGCCCAAACGGCAAGCAGCGTGGCTCAATCCGCCCGGCTTCAAAGCGGGGCTATCAATGACGCCAAACATATGGCGGTCTTCGAGGAAGGCCGGGGGCGGCTGAATGAAATCGGTGAAATTCTCGATGAATATGCCCAAACCAGCATTACCAACATCCGGGAAAATAATGAAGATATGGCCCGTATGGTCTATATCTGCGTCGGGATTATCGTGGTTATTCTGCTGGGGGCAGGCCTGGGTGTAATCCGGCATATCATGACCACCATCCGCAGGATTGCCGCCGTTACCCGGAATGTGGCCGCAGGAGATCTCCGCCATGAAGCAAGAAGCCGGTATGCCCGGGACGAGCTGGGACAGATCAACCAATCGGTCGACGTGATGGCGGTCAAGATGAAAGAGCTTATCGGCGTAATTGCCACCAACACCCAGTTTGTGCAGGATGCTTCCACTGAATTGTCCAGCTCCTCTAAGGAATCCGCCGCCGCTGCGGAGCATGTGGCCGCCAACATCCAGGAAATGACGGAGGATGTGGAGACACAAACCAGAAGCAGTGTGGAAACCAGCAAGGTTGTGGAGGAAATGTCCGTAGGCATACAG
>JAEWAA010000168.1 GCA_023391955.1 Bacillota bacterium
ATGCCATACATCTCAAAAAACTCGTCCCGGAAATCCAGCAGTCTGTCGTCTTGGATAGCCTGTCGGACATTGCGCATCAATTCCAGCAGGAAATGAAGGTTATGGTAGGTGGTTAACCGCAGGCCGAAGGTTTCGTCCGCCTTGATCAGGTGGCGGATATAGGCGCGGGAATAGTTGGTGCAGGTGTAACAGCTGCATTTGGGATCGAGAGGGCCGAAGTCCTCCGCGAACCGGGCGTTGCGGACGACCAGTCTGCCTTCGCTTGTCATGCAGGTGCCGTTGCGGGCAATGCGGGTGGGCAGTACACAGTCGAACATATCCACACCCCGGATGGACCCTTCGATCAGCGCATCGGGCGAGCCGACACCCATCAGATAACGCGGTTTGTTGGCCGGCAGAACGGGTGTGGTGTACTCCAGCACCTCATACATCATTTCCTTCGGTTCGCCAACACTGAGTCCTCCAATAGCATACCCCGGGAAATCCAGTGAAGTCAAATCGGCAGCGCTCTGCTTCCGCAGGTCCTCATACATGCCTCCTTGGACAATGCCGAACAGGGCCTGGTTTTGGGTATTTTCGTGCGCCTTCAGGCAGCGCTCCGCCCAACGGGTGGTCCGTTCCAGGGATTGTTTGGCATATTCGTGGGTTGCGGGGAACGGCGGGCATTCGTCGAAGGCCATCATGATATCGGAGCCCAAGGCGTTCTGGATCTCCATCGCCTTCTCCGGAGACAAGAACAGCTTGTCCCCGTTCAAGTGGGAGCGGAAGGCTACACCTTCCTCCGTGATTTTGCGCATGTCGCTTAAGCTGAATACCTGAAAACCTCCGCTGTCCGTCAGAATCGGACGATCCCAGTTCATGAACTTGTGCAGACCGCCTGCCTGGCGGATAATTTCATGGCCGGGGCGCAGGAACAGGTGATACGTATTGCTCAGGATAATATGGGCGTCCATGGCCTTCAATTCCTCGGGGCTCATGGTCTTAACGGTGGCCAAGGTGCCCACCGGCATAAAGGCCGGCGTTTCAATCACCCCGTGGGGCGTGTGCACCCGGCCCAAACGTGCGCCGGATTGTTTGCAGGTTTTGATATGTTCGTATCTGACAGCCAATAGCCTCTTCCTTTCATCACGGAATATCTAATAAATAAACATGGCGTCGCCGAAGCTGAAAAACCGGTAGCGCTCCTGAACCGCCTGGCGGTATGCCTCCATAACATACTCCCGTCCGGCAATGGCGCTGACCAGCATCACCAGGGTGGACTTGGGCAGATGGAAGTTCGTCAGAAGAGCATCCACCGCCAGCACCGGGATGCCGGGATAGATGAAGATATCCGTCCATCCGGAGCAGGCCTCAATACGGATGCTGTCCTGCCCTTCCTTCCGGAATCGTCTGGCTGCCGTTTCCAGGGTCCGGGCAGAGGTGGTGCCCACCGCTACTACCCGGCCGCCTGCTGCTTTGGCAGCATTGATAGCTGTGGCGGTTTCCTCCGGCAGCTCATAATATTCAGCATGCATGGCATGGCTCTCTACCGTATCGGCGGATACCGGACGGAAGGTGCCCAGGCCTACATGCAGCGTGACGGTGGTTATGCGGACACCCTGCTGCTGCAGGCGGTCCAGGAATTCCTTGGTAAAATGAAGCCCCGCCGTCGGCGCAGCCGCCGATCCTTCATGGCGGGCATACACCGTCTGGTAGCGGTCCCGGTCCTCCAGTTGCTCCTTGATATATGGAGGGAGCGGCATTTCGCCCAGCCGGTCCAGAATTTCATTGAATATTCCCTTATAATGAAACCGGACGGTTCTGGCCCCCATCTCGCCTTCACCCTCAATTACCGCCGTAAGCGGCGGCTCCCCGTTTTCCTCCTGGCCAAAATGAAGGACTGCGCCCTTCTTCAGCCGTTTGCCGGGTTTGGCCAGCGCTTCCCAACGGTCCTCTCCCAGGGATTTCAGGAGGAGCAGCTCCGCCTTCGCTCCGGTGTCCGCTTTATGGCCGTACAACCGGGCGGGAATAACCTTGGTATCGTTCAGCACCAGAAGATCCCCCGGGCGCAAAAAATCAGCCATGTCCTCAAAGCGGCAATGGCCGATTTCCCCGGTCCGTTTATTCAACGCCAGAAGGCGGGAGCCCGTCCTCGCCAATAAGGGAGTCTGGGCAATCAGCTCTTCCGGCAAATCAAAATCAAACAAATTGACATCCATTCCGTTCATTCCTTCGTCAGGGTTACGCCATCGTAATAGTTGGCGAGAATTTGCTTATAGTTGTAGCCCTTTTCGGCCCAACCCCTTGCGCCCCATTGGGATAAACCCAGGCCGTGGCCGTTGCCTGTGCCTTTAATGGTATACATGGCCGCTGCTCCGCCCGAATAACTGACCTTGCCTTCCCCGTTCAGCACAAAATAGGAGGAGGCACTCACCGGCTGGGCCTGTCCGCTTGCGGTCAAGGCGTACAGTGGCATTCCGTTGGCTGCAGAGGAAGATGCTCCCCCCGCTCCTTGTATAGTATACCCTCCGCTGCGTTCAATTTCAAACCGCGTGCTGGGCAGCCCCCCCAATACGGAACGGTAGGCATCAGGGGACGAAACAGCTACCGGCTTGCCGTTGGCAGTCAGCTCCGTTACCCGGCCGGAAGGGCCCCGTTTGGTAATCTCCAGGCTGGTAAGAGAGCCTGCGATGGGCTGGCTCAGGGTTTTGTTCATCAAGGCCAGCAGCTCGCCACTGTCATAAGGGCCGCGGAACCAGGAATAGGAATTGGATTCCCGTGATCCGTCAAACACAGTCACCTTGTCCCCGATGTTCAGCTTGGCTACTGCAGGGTTTTTGGTGTTGTCCACGTAAGGCTCTTTCCGGGCGTTAACAGCATTTTCGGTAATTTGGTAAACGGGCAATCCCGCCGCATTCCGCGTCCCCGTGTCCTCCAGATAATCCGAATGAATATACGCCACCTGTCCGTCCGGAAGCACTCCCCGGTGCCACAGGGCCTTGGACTTCTCCGCACCGTCATCGGGGCTTGGGCCAACGGACAAATATGATACCGTGTTGCCCCAAACATCAGAGCCGTCGCTGGTCATTCCCCCGGCATTGGCCGAGAACAGCGCCAGGATCGGCCCGTTTTTGTCCTTCAGCACCTCTCCTGCCGTAGCGTTCACAGCGGCGATGGAATCGGCATCTTCATTGCCGTCGTACACCTGGTCCAATGTGGTGTCTGATACATGGGCAATCTCGTATTTGATGCCGGAGGCCTTGGCGTAGCTGCGGGCCGCCACCGCCTGGGCCTTCAAGGCCTCGGCAGGCCAGCCCTTACCCATTTCGCCGCTGACCACGGAATACAGATATTCCTCAAACGGCAGCTCATTGATCACAGCCAGCTTGTTATTGTGATAGGAGATCTCGGCCTTGCCCCGGTAGGTGCGGTTAGCCTTCTCCGCTACGGCAAATTCGCCTTTTATGGGAGCCACTTCCAGCTTGGCGTTTTGGACCGGGAACAGCAGCAGGGCGGCGTTGGCCGCTCCGTTCTCGGAGGAGGTGGCATCCGGCCGCTTCACCGCATAAGGCTTGGACGTATCCGCCGCAGCCAGTTGGAGGGCCGGCTGGGATTTCAGGACGGCCAGCTTCAAGGCGTTCAGGGCCTCATTGTCCGTCTCGGCGCCGAGCCACACCTCATACGAGGCGGCAGCGCCGGTTTTATTGGTCAGCACCACTGCCGTTTCAAAGCCCTGATTGGCAAAAACCGCTCTGGCCTTATCCGCTTCCGCATGGCTGGCGTAGCTGCCTGCACTAAGCCGGAAGGGCCCCTGCACCTGCGGAGAGGAGGAGAGCAAAGCTAATGCAGGCTGGAGCTTCAGGGTCGCCAGTGCGCTTGCGGCAGCGGCTTTGGTGTTGTAATCCCCGGCCACCACCTGGTAGGCCGGTTTCCCGCTGCGGGTTTCCGCCAGCAGGAATACCGGCTGGACGGAAACGGCCAGCTGGTCCTTCAAGGTTTTGGCTTGGGCAAAATCGGCGGTTTCCAGAAACTTCAGCCGGAATTGGTCGCCGGAAGCCCGGACTGTGTTCAGGGGAAGCGCATCGGCCGGAAAGGGCACGGCACCCGCTGCCGAACGGAAGGCTGCGGTTACTCCTCCCGGAGAGGATACCGTTACCGAAACGGCCGTGGATTTAAGCTTGCCGGACTCCAGCATCAGCGCTACCCGGATGTTCTCTGCACTAACGGTGCCCGCAGCAGCGTTAGCCGGTGTGACGGGAGCCAGCAGGGCGGGCAGTGTGGCGCTGAATGCCAGGAAGGCGGCAGTGGCAATGCCGATAACAGGCTTCATCATGATGCAGGTTCTCCTTTCACTGCTTATCCTCCGGGGGAGTGATGCCCAGATGGGCATAGGCCAGGCGTGTGGCTGTTCTTCCCCGGGGTGTCCGCTGGATAAATCCCAGCTGGAGCAAATACGGCTCATAGACGTCCTCGATGGTCTGGCTTTCCTCGCCGATGGTGGCGGCGATGGTATCCAGGCCTACAGGACCGCCGTTAAACATGCGGATAATGGCTTCCAGCATTTTGTAGTCGATATGGTCCAAACCCCGGTCATCCACCTGGATTTGTTTCAGGGCCATCCGGGCCAGCTCCAGGGTAATGACCCCGTCGCCCTTCACCTGGGCGTAATCCCGGACCCGCTTTAAGAGCCGGTTGGCAATCCGCGGGGTGCCGCGGGAGCGTTTGCCTACCTCCCGGGCCGCTTCACCGATGATCTGCGCTCCCAGAATGTCCGCCGTCCGGGACACGATGAAGGTCAGCTCATCCTCGGTATAATATTCCAGGCGGCTGACCACTCCGAAGCGGTCCCGCAGGGGTGCGGACAACAGCCCGGCGCGGGTGGTGGCGCCGATGAGGGTGAACTTCGGCAGGTCCAGCCGTACGGAACGGGCGCTGGGGCCTTTGCCGATAATAATATCCAAGGCAAAATCCTCCATGGCCGGATACAGCACCTCCTCCACTGTCCGGTGGAGCCGGTGGATCTCATCCACGAAGAGCACGTCGCCCTCCTGGAGATTGGTCAGAATAGCGGCCAGATCTCCCGGCCGTTCTATAGCCGGACCGGAGGTGGTCCGGATGTTAACGCCCAATTCATTGGCGATAATGGTCGACAGGGTGGTTTTGCCCAGTCCCGGCGGCCCGTAGAGCAGCACATGGTCCAGGGACTCCTTGCGTTGTTTGGCCGCTTCGATATATATCTTCAAATTTTCCTTAACCTGAGCCTGGCCGATATACTCCGCCAGATAACGGGGACGGAGGCTTAGCTCCATCACCTGGTCTTCCATCATAAAATTGGCGGAGATGATCCGGTCCTCCATGCTTTCCCCTCCCAAACCTCAAACCGTTGTAGGCGTGTTAGCAAACACATCCCAGAGCAATGCTGTTGTTGTTTCTAATGTGAAATTGGGGATGGTTTTTATCCCCGGAACAGGGCCTGGAGCGCCAGCTTCACCATGGTTTCCGCCGAAGCGGCTTCTCCCGCCTTCTCCAGCACCTGCGGCCACACCCGGTCCGCCTCCGGCTCCGTATAACCAAGGGACAGAAGCGCTTCCTTGGCCTCCAGCCACTCCCGGGAGCCATGTCCGGCACCGGCGGATTTGCCGGGTTTCGCCGACAATGCTGCGCCTGCCAGCGCGGCAGCGGATACAGCCATAGGCAGATCGGCAAGCTTATCCTTCAGGTCCAGAATGATCCGCTGGGCTGTTTTTTTGCCGATGCCGGGGAGCTTCATGAGGAAGCTCAGATTCTCCTGGTAGATGGCACCCACCACTTCATCGGGGCGCCCTGCCGACAGAATGCCCAAGGCCACCCTCGGGCCGATGCCGGATACCTCCAAGAGACGCCGGAATAAGGACTGCTCCTCCCGTGAGGTGAAGCCGTAAAGCTGGACCGCATCCTCCCGGACGTGATAGTGGATATACATCATCACCGTCTGGTTCTCCTGGGCGGCGACGGCGTAGGGATTGGCGCAGAACACCCGGTATCCCACCCCCTGCACATCCAGCACCACAAAATCCGTATCCGTAAACGCAAGTGTACCCCGCAAAAAGTCAATCATTTGTATGCTCCGTTCAATTTTTGAGTTAAGGTGCAGGAATGGGCGTGGCAAATGGCAACGGCCAGCGCGTCCGCCACATCGTCAGGTTTGGGTGCAGCCTGGAGCTTCAGGAAAATCCGCACCATCTCCTGCACCTGCTTCTTCTCGGCATTGCCGTAGCCCACCACCGCCTGCTTCACCTGAAGCGGCGTATATTCCGCCACTGGAATCCCTGCCTGGACGCCAGCCAGGATGATCACCCCTCTGGCCTGCCCAACGCTAAATGCCGTCGTCACGTTGCGGTTAAAAAACAGTTTTTCCACCGCCATCGCTTCCGGCTTGTATGTATCGATAAGCTGCACCGCAGCCTCGTATACCTGCTTAAGTCGCAGCCCCGGGTCAGTCCCCGCCTCCGTCTGGATAGAGCCGAACTGAACGGGTGTTATTCTGCTTCCTTCTTTGTCGATGAACCCGAAGCCCGCAATGGCGATACCCGGATCGATTCCCAGAATCCGCACGAGAGTCCTCCTGTCAAATCCGCCGGTTGCAGGCGAACATATGTATTCCTTCTTTGACATTATAGCAGATTATAAGAGGCTTGAGTACCTTCCGGAGAATCAATTCGGGGATAAAAAGACTGCGGTGCGGTCTTTACTTGCCAAACTCTAACGAATGTCAGAAGGCTTATTTCCGCAAAATCTGCGTGTGTGAAAATGTAACGAATCTGAGCCGCCTTATTTCCTGCTCACGGGGCTGAATTGAGCCTGTTGAGGAGAAATAAGCGTCCTCAGATTCGTTAAAACGGGAAGAGGCGCCACATTGGCAAAATAACGCCGCTGATATTCGTTAGCATGCTCGCGTGCCAAAAGAACCCCCGCCCAGCTGCCGGGGCGGGGGTTCCTTCGTCTGTCAGGAGGCCGTGTCTCCAGCCCCGTCACGCACCTCCAGCTCTGGCATAGCCCGGAGCATCCGGTCCTTGATCTTGCTCCACACAGCCTTGGGTTGGCTGTAAGCCTCCACGTCCAGGTCGTCCATGGGAAGGACCCGGTAGTTCCGCCAGTTGACGTAACGGGTGTACACGGGAGTAAAAGCAGGCTTCTCCAGCCGCAGCTCCACCCGGTCCCCCGTAACGGTTTTTACTGCCTCCACCCGGCCAATGCCGCCTACAAGCTGGATGGTTTTCTCCTGGGCCGACAGGAAATTTCCCAGGGAATACATAACCAGTGTCTTTCTCCCGTCGGCAGCAGTTACCCATTCGATGGTTTGCAGCACATGGGGGTGGGTGCCGATGATCACGTCCGCTCCCCAATCCGCCATTTTTTGCGCCAGCTCCCGCTGTGTGGCGTTGGCCTCCTCCTGGTACTCCGTGCCCCAGTGGACGGAAACAACGGTGAAATCAGCCCGGGATTTGCTGTCCCGGATTTCCTTCTCCATCAGAGCCGGGTCCAGCAGATTCACCAGATAAGGCTTGCCCTCCGGGACGGGAATACCGTTGGTGCCATAGGTGTAAGCCAAAAACGCGAAGCTGATCCCGTTGCGCTCCAAAATACGGAGCTTCGCCTGATCCTCGGCGCTCCGGAATGCGCCGGTATAAGGCATGCCGATTTTGTCCCAATAGGCAGTGGCGGACAGCACCCCTTTTTCCCGTTTATCCAAGGTATGGTTATTGGCCATGGTGACCATATCCACTCCGGCATCCTGCAGAGCATCCCCAATTTGAAACGGACTGTTGAATTGGGGATAGGAGGACAACCCCAGCTCCTCCCCGCCGGTAATGCTCTCCTGGTTGGCCACCAGCAGATCCGGTTGAACCAACAGTCCCTTTACCGCCTCCAGCATGGGTTTAAAATCAAATCCGCCGTCCTTGGTGCGGGCATCATTGTAGACGCTGTTATGAATCAATACATCTCCGATCGCAGCCAATGACACTTTCTGCGTAACCGGCGATGGCGGTGTAGGAGAGGGCACGGGCAGCGGTACAGACGATGCCGGCGGCAAACCGGAGCTTTCGCCGCCGTAAGCCACAGGCCCAGATGCGCCCGGATTTCCCGGAGAAGACGTTACGCTCTCTCCTCCCTTTCCCGCATTCTCCTTACGGCTTCCCCCGGCATCCCCGCAGGCTCCGCATGCCAAGAGAATAACCAGTCCTGCAATAATAGCGGTTTTACGGCCCATAAGGCACCGCTCCTTTCCTGCGCTGCGGCGGGCAGCGCGTTTGTTCCGGCGGATCCCTCATAAACCGATGGGACACGCCATTTTATAGTGTATGTATCGGATACCCGCGCTTATCCTTTCAGACGCAGGAAGAGGAGGTTTTTGTTGCAGAGCCTGCAAAAAATGTAATTCCACGCCAAAAAGCTCCGTCATCCGGAGCTTTTTTCATAGGATTTCTCTCGAATTATGCCGGAAAAAGCGGCATTCCATTCGTGACAGCCTTTTATTTGCTATTCCAAAGCGGCGGTCAGCTGCACCAGCTTTTCCAACCCCCGCTGATCCGCCTCCTTGCATGTGCCGATGAGGCTGCAAATCCCCTCCCGGATATCCCGCCGGGCCAGATTGCGCAGCTGCTTCTCTCCACGGCCCCAGCCGCCCAGAAGCTCTGCCATTTGGCAGGAGCCTGCGGCAACCGCTTCAAAATGCCCGGCGGCTTCCTTCAGCAGGCTGCCGTGCTCCGGATGGAGCTCCGCCTGCTTCCGCAGATAGCTTCCCGCACGGGCCCGCCCGTCTGCCAGCGTATCCATGGCATCTCCCTGGCACATCAGCCGCTCCACCAGGATAGGCAGCACCGCGTTAGCCGGAAACTGGCTGTCGTCGGCCACCGCTTTTTTCCAGTGATCATAGGCATGAATCCCCTTGGCATAATTCCCGTGTGTTCTGCCGGTGAGAACCTCCACTGCATGGGCAGCCACTTCCCTGAGACCAAACCCTCCGCCCTCCGCTTGACCAAGTGCCATCACCGCAAGGGTATCCGGATTTTCCCACCATTCGTTTGTGATGTAATACCCGCAAGGATCGAAGCTTACGCTTCCCCTGTATTCGGGGTTGTCCTGGAACACATTCCAGCCCAGCAGGACCTCTCCATGCTCCCTGTACCCGGTGACAACACAGGCCTCAGGAGGACCAATAATCCCCAAGGCAATGCAAGGGTTGCCATTATCAATCTCCTTGCGGATGAACCCGGAGAAGTCCGCCTTGGCCGTTTCCCTTGAACGCTCCAGGAGGGTCAGGCTCCTCCCCAGAAATGCAGCCCCTGTGCGGTATATCTTCATCGGATCGTCATACGCAAACAATACGTCCACATTGCCGCCGTTCCACGAGGTGGTGTCCCAGGTCAGCCGGAAGGCCGCCCCGCTTCCGGCCATCACCGCATCGTACTCTACCGGCTGACCCAGATAATTGGCGCAGGCCTTCAGGCAGA